>JAYRLX010000150.1:1075-8776 GCA_041905125.1 Caulobacter sp.
TGCGCCCCCCCCGCGCCGGGGGCCCCCCCGGCCCCCGGGGGGGGGCGCCTTGCCCCCCCCCCCCGACTCCCGGTAGGAACGGAGCATGAACTTCTCCGATCCTTATCCGATCCTGGCCCTCGTCTTCGCGCTGGCCGCCGCGGCCCTGGGCTTGTGGGCCGTGACCGCGCAGCGCCGCGCCGCCAAGGCCGAGGCCGAGAGCTGGCTGCTGAACGAGCGCCTGGCCCAGGCCGAGGAGCGCCATCGGCTGCTCGAGGACCAGAGCGCCACCCAGATCGAGCTGATCAAGGCCCAGGCCGCCCAGAGCGCCAACGCCATCGCCGAGCAACTGATCAAGCGCGCCGACGAGAACGCCAAGAGCCGCGAGAAGCTGGCCGAGGCTCGTCTGGAAGCCCAACTGAAGCCGGTCGCCGAGACCCTCGCCAAGTTCGAGGCCCAGGTCACCGCCGTCGAGAAGGCGCGGGCCGAGGAGACCGGCGGCCTCAAGGCCCAGATCACCGCCCTCTTGGAAGCCTCCACCGCCACCCAGGCCGAAGCCCGCAAGCTGTCGGCCGCCCTGCGGCGCGGGGCCGGCGTCCAAGGCCGCTGGGGCGAGCAGACCCTGCGCAACGTGCTGGAGGCCGCCGGCCTCAACAGCCGCTTCGACTTCCAGGAGCAGTTCAGCGTCGACAGCGAGGAGGGCCGCCGCCGGCCCGACGTGAAGGTCACCCTGCCGGGCGGCGGGGTGTTCGTGATCGACGCCAAGTGCTCGCTGAACGCCTTCCTCGAGGCGCAAGAGGCCACCGACGAGGTCCTGCGCGAGGCCGCCATGGCTCGCCACGCCCAGAGCGTCCGCGCCCACATGCAGGGCCTGTCGTCGAAAGCCTACTGGGATCAGTTCAACACCGAGGGCTCGCCAGATTTCGTGGCGATGTTCGTGCCCGGCGACGGCTTCCTGGCCGCCGCCCTGGATCGCCTGCCCGAGCTGATGGCCGAAGCCATGGACCGCCGGGTGGTGCTGGTCACCCCGACCACCCTGTTCGCGCTGTGCAAGGCCGTGGCCTATGGCTGGCGGGCCGAGGACCAGGCCAAGAACGCCGCCCGCATCGTCGAGGTCGGCCGCGAGCTCTACAAGCGTGTCTCGGTCATGGGCGCCCACGCCGGCGCCATGGGCAAGGCGCTGGAGAGCGCCGTGGGCAAGTACAACCAGTTCGTCGGCTCGCTGGAGAGCCAGGTGCTGACCCAGGCCCGCCGCTTCGAGGACCTGTCGGTCGACCACGAAGGCAAGGAAATCCCCGAGCCCGCGCCGGTCGAGCAGGCGGTGCGCCCGCTGACCAGGCTTGCGGCGGGACAATCTCCCACCTTGACCCTCGGAAATGACACGCCTACCTGACGAGCATCATGGCCATCCGTCGCATCCTCACCGTCGATAACGCCGCCGACCTGGCGGTTCTGAAGAAGATCTCCACCCCGGTGGAGGCCGTCACCGACGAGCTGCGCGCCCTGATGGATGACATGCTGGAGACGATGTACGACGCCCCGGGCATCGGCCTGGCCGCCGTGCAGATCGGCGAGCCGGTGCGGGTGATCACCATGGACCTGGCCCGCGAGGGCGAGGAGCCGGCCCCGCGCTACTTCGTCAACCCCGAGATCCTGGCCAGCTCCGAGGAGATGTTCGTCTACGAGGAAGGCTGCCTGTCGGTGCCGGAGTATTTCGACGAGGTCGAGCGCCCGGCCAAGGTCACCCTGCGCTACCTGAACTACCAGGGCGAGACGGTCGTCGAGGAGGCCGAGGGCCTGTTCGCTGTCTGCATCCAGCACGAAATGGACCACCTGGAAGGCGTCCTGTTCATCGACCACCTCTCGCGCCTGCGCCGCGATCGCGCCATCGCCAAGGTCAAGAAGGCGCGGCGGGCGGCCTAAACTCTCCCTCTCCCAGGCGGACGGGCGGGGCCCATGCGCGGCATGGGAGGGTGATGAGTTCCCATCACCGCGTCCGCCCGCTCTCAGCCTCGTAGAACGTCCCATCCCGGTGGCGGTAGCCGCTCTCGCCCTCGCGCAGGACGAGATCGATATCCGGATAGTCGCAGCCGTCCGTGTCCGGCCGGCGCGAACCGATCTCCAGCAGCAGGACGTCTCGGTCCGAGCGGTTCTGGAAGTGGTGGCCGTTGGCGACCCCGGCCTTGAAGCCCGCGCAGTCGCCCGCTCTGAGCACCGTCTCGCCCTCGTTCTCGACCAGCACCACCTCGCCCTCGACGACCCAGGTGAACTCGTCCTCGGCCGTGTGCCAGTGGCGCTGGCTGGACCATTGGCCCGGCGGCAGGCGCAACAGGTTGACGCCGAACTGGCTGAGGCCGACGGCGTCGCCCAGCTTGGTGCGGTGGCGGCCGACGCAGGGCGCGTTGAACGGCTCCGGATAGCCCGTGCCGATACGCGTGGGGGCCGAGGTGAGATCGATCTTGGGCATGGGCGGTCCGTGTATAAGGCTTGCCGGGTTTGCGTCGTGACGGAGGGAAGCCTAAAGGCAAGACCATGAACAGCCCCGCGCCCGTTTCCGTCAGCATCGACCCGGTCGAACTCGCCCAGGCCCTAATCCGGCGCCCGTCGGTGACGCCGGCCGACGAAGGCGCGATGGACACGCTGCAGCGCCAGCTGGAAGGCCTCGGTTTCAACTGCCGCCGGATGAAGTTCGGCGAGATCGAGAACCTCTACGCCCGGCGCGGCGCGGCGCGGCCGAACCTCTGCTTCGCGGGCCACACCGACGTGGTGCCCGTGGGCGACGACACGGCCTGGACCGCAGGCCCCTTCGAGGCCGAGATCAAGGGCGGCGTGCTGTACGGCCGCGGCGCGGTCGACATGAAGAGCGCCATCGCCGCCTTCGTCGCCGCCGTCTCGAACGTGCCCGACCATCCCGGCTCGATCAGCTTCCTGATCACCGGCGACGAGGAGGGCGTGGCCGAGGACGGCACGGTCAAGGTCGTCGAGGCCCTGGCCGCCGAGGGCGAGATCATCGACCACTGCATCGTCGGCGAGCCGACTAGCGCCAACGTCCTGGGCGACATGGTCAAGATCGGCCGGCGTGGCAGCATCAACGCCTGGATCGCCGTGGACGGCAAGCAGGGCCACGTGGCCTATCCGCATCGCGCCGCTAACCCGATCCCGGTCATGGTCGACATCCTGTCGCGCCTGCAGAGCCGGGTGCTGGACGAGGGCTATACCGGCTTCCAGCCGTCGAACCTGGAAGTGACCACGGTCGACGTCGGCAACACGGCCACCAACGTCATCCCGGCCTCGGCCAAGGCGCGGGTGAACATCCGCTTCAACCCGGCCCACAAGGGCAAGGACCTGGCCGCCTGGATCGAGGGCGAATGCCGCGAGGCCGCCGAAGGCTTCTCGGGCCGCGTCGAGGTGCTGTGCAAGATCAGCGGCGAGGCTTTCCTGACCGAGCCCGGCGCCTTCACCGACGTGATCGTCGCCGCCGTCGGCGACGCTGTCGGCCGGGTTCCGGAACTGTCGACCACCGGCGGCACCAGCGACGCCCGCTTCATCCGCGCCTTGTGCCCCGTCGTCGAGTTCGGCCTCGTCGGCTCGACCATGCACCAGGTGGACGAGCGGGTTCCGGTCGAGGAGGTCCGCCAGCTGGCCGGCGCCTACCAGGCCCTGATCAACCGCTACTTCGCGGCCTTCGCCTGAAGCCGACGGGGACGAGGATGAAGGCGCTCTCGATCCCCGATGTCCTGGCCGAGGTCGGCGTGCTGGTGAAGCCGCACTTCGGCAAGGGCAAGCCCGCCGACTACATCCCACAATTGGCCAGCGTGCCGGGGACGAAGTTCGGCATGGCCGTGCGCACGGTCGACGGCGGCGAACACGTGATCGGCGACGCCGACGAGGCCTTCTCGCTGCAGAGCATCACCAAGGTCCTTGCCCTGGGCCTTGCTCTGAACCGGATCGGCGATGAGATCTGGACCCGGGTCGGCAAGGAGCCGTCCGGGACGCCGTTCAACCACCTTTCGCTGCTGGAAGCCGAACAGGGCGTGCCGCGCAACCCGTTCATCAACGCCGGCGCCCTGGCGGTGACCGACGTGCTGATGAACGTCACCCGCGATCCGGCCGCCCTGGTCCGCGACTTCGCCGGCTTGCTGTGCGGCGAGCGGCTGGAGATCGATCCCGCCGTCGCCGCGTCCGAGCTGGCCCACGCCTGGCAGAACCGCGCCATCGCCAGCCTGATGCGCGGCCAGGGCACGATCGACCACGAGCCCGAGGCGGTGGTGGCCGCCTACAGCCGTCAGTGCGCCATCACCATGAGCTGCCGCCAGCTGGCGCGCGCCTTCCTGCCCCTGGCGGCCGGCGGCTTCTCGCCGATCGCCGAGGAGACCATTTTCCCCGACCGCCTGACCCGTCGGCTCAACGCCCTGCTGCTGACCTGCGGCATCTATGACAGCGTCGGCAGCTTCGCCTACCGCGTCGGCCTGCCGGCCAAGAGCGGCGTCGGCGGTGGGATCGTGGCCGTGGTCCCGGGCAAGGCGACGGTCGCGGTCTGGTCTCCCGAGCTGGATCGCTTCGGCACGAGCGTGGTTGGCACGGCGGCGCTGGAGGCGTTCAGCCAGATCACGAATTGTTCGGTGCTCTAGGGCATTTGACCCGTCTCAAGGCGGTGTCGCGCCAGGCGGCCAAGCTGCCGTCATGGCCAAGCGCATCCTGATCCTGAACGGTCATCCCGACCCCAGCGCCGAAAGTTTCTGCGCGGCGTTGTGTGACGCCTACGCCGCTGGCGCGACGGCCGCGGGCCACACGGTGCGCCAGCTGGACCTGGACGCCGCGGCCGCGCCGGTCCTGACCGTCGCGGCGGCCTTCGCCGAGCCGCCGGCCGAGGACGTCCAGGCGGTGCAGGCCGCGATGGTCGAGGCCGAGCATTTGGTGATCGTCTTCCCGCTATGGCTGGGGGGCGTCCCGGCCCGGCTGAAGGCGCTGCTGGAGCAGGTCTATCGCGGCGGCTTCGGCTTCGAGGCCGGCCCGCGCGGCATGAACGGCAAGCTGAAGGGCCGCAGCGCTCGGCTGGTGGTCACGATGGGCATGCCGGGCGCGTTTTTCCGCGTGGTGTTCGGCGGCCATGGCGTCAAGGCGCTGGCCAGGGGCGTGCTGTGGCTGAGCGGCTATCGCCCGATCCGCACCAGCATCGTGGGCGGCGTCGAGATGATCGGTCCCAAGGCGCGGGCGGCGTGGCTCGCCCGGATGCGGACGCTGGGCGCCAAGGCCCTCTAGTCGCCGTACCCCACGCCGACGAGATAAAGCCCGTCCGCGGGCGCGACCGGCCCGCATTCCCGGCGGTCCCTGGCCTCCAGCGCCGCCTTCACGTCGTCCACCGTCCAGCGGCCCGCGCCGACCTCGACCAGCGTGCCCGTCATCGAGCGGACCTGCCGATGCAGAAAGGACCGCGCCTCGAAATCCAGATGGATCTCCTCGCCCACGCGGCGCACGCGGGCGATGTCGAGGGTCTTCACCGGGCTCTTGGACTGGCAGTGCATGTCGCGGAAGGTCGTGAAGTCGTGCAGCCCGACCAGAGCTTGCGCGGCGGCGTGCATCGCCTCGTGGTCGAGGTCCTTCTTCATGTGCCAGACCCGGCCCTTGTCCAGGGCCGGCGGGGCGCGGCGGTTCAGGATCCGGTAGAGGTAGCGGCGCTCGTTGGCCGAGAACCGCGCGTGCCAGCCCTCCTCGGCGAGCTCGGCCGACAGGATCGAGACCGCCTCGCGCGTCAGGTGGGCGTTGAGGGCGTTGAACACCGTCTGGGCCGGCCAGTCCTTCTCGAGATCGACATGGACAACCTGGCCGGTGGCGTGGACGCCGGTGTCGGTGCGGCCGGCGGCGGCGATCCGCACGTCCTCGCCGCAGAAGGCCTTCACCGCCGCCTCGATCGCGCCCTGCACGCTGGGCAGGGTCGCCTGGGCCTGGAACCCCGCATAGGGGCGGCCGTCATACTCGACGAGGAGGCGGTAGCGGGGCATCTAAGACAGTCACCTAGGGCAGGATAAAAATGGCACTCATCACCGCTTTCCAGCGCAAGAGCCAATCAAATGGCCAACTGCAACGCACACACGTTGTCGGCCACTACAAAGTTTTCAGCCACGATGGCCAGAGCAAGGTTCTCCAGATCGATACGCTTGGTTCGGAGAGCCGAGAAATTCCAGGCAAGGTCAGCCAAACAATCCAGCTGTCCGAGGATAGCGCCAAGGCGCTTTGGACAATTCTTGGACGCGAGTTCGGCTTTAAGGGCTAAGCGAGGACCGTACCCGCCGGCACCGGAAAGCCGCGCGTGAAGGTTTCGGCGTCCTGGACGCCCTTGCCCTCGCGCTGGGCCTTCAGCAGGCGGATCGAGCCCCCCTCCCCATTGGCGCCGCAGGCGATCAGCAGGTTGTCGTCCAGCGCCGTTCCGGCCGCGCCAGACGCCGTCTCCACGCGCGACAGCAGCGCCTTCACCCGCACCGGGCCCTTGTCCGAAGGCGCCTCGAACCAGGCGCCGGGGAAGGGCGACAGGCCGCGGATGTGACGGTCGACCTCGGCGGCGGGGCGCGTCCAGTCGATGCGGGCCTCGGCCGACTTGATCTTCTTGGCGTAGGTGACGCCCTCTTCGGCCTGGGGCGTCTCGTGGACGACCTGGCGTTCGATCGCGGCCAGGGCGACGGGCAGCAGGCGGGCGCCCGTGGCGGCCAGCTTGTCGTGCAGGGTGGCGGCGGTGTCGTCGTCGGCGATGGCGACCTGCTCGGACATCAGGATCGGCCCCTCATCGAGCCCCTCGCTCATCCGCATGACCTGGACGCCGGTGACCGGATCGCCGGCCATGATCGCCCGCTGGATCGGCGCGGCGCCGCGCCCGCGCGGCAGCCGGCAGGCGTGCCGGTTGAATCAGCCGGGGCGCGGCGCCTCCAGCACGTCCTTCACCAGGATCTGGCCGAAGGCGACGACGACGGCGGCGTCGAGGTCCAGCGCCTTGAAGGCCTCGATCTCTTCCGGCGTCTTCATCGAGACCGGCGTGCGGACGGGCAGGCCCAGGCCCTCGGCGAAGGCGTGGACTGGCGAAGGCTTCAGCTCCTGGCCGCGGCCGCGCGGGGCGGGCGGCTGGGAATAGACGGCGACGATCTCGTGGCCCGAGGCGACGAGTTCGGCGAGGCAGGTGACGGCGAAATCGGGAGTGCCGAGGAAGGCGATGCGCATGGCGGGGGTTTAGACGTCTCGCGGCCTTCGGGAAAGCCGGACTCGGAACCTGGGCCTTGGCGCTCCGTTATCCAGCCGACAAAGAAGGAGCCCGACCATGCGTTCCAAGCTGATGCTGATCGCCGCCAGCGCCGCGGCCCTGTCGCTCGCGGCCTGCTCGCAGGAGCACGCCACCGAGGTGAAGGAGGGCGCCAAGGCGGCCGCCGCCGACGTCAACGACGCCGCCCACAACATCGCCAACGACCCGGATGTGAAGGAAGCGGGCACGGCGATCAAGGAAAGCGCCAAGGAGACCGGCGCGGAGCTGAAGGAAGCCGCCGGCGAGGCCGGACAGCAGCTCAAGGAAGCCGGCAAGGATCTCAAGCACGACGCCAAGCAAGGCGCGGCCGAGAGCAAGAAACAGCTGAACGAGGCGACGAAGTAGGACGCCTCAAGTTCCTCCCCCGCGATGCGGGGGAGGTGTCGGCGGAGCCGACGGAGGGGGCGAACTGGAGGTCGGCCGAACTGGCCCCC
>JAYRLX010000151.1:0-8775 GCA_041905125.1 Caulobacter sp.
ATCATGTTCGAGCCGCTCAGCTACGGCGACGTGCCGCTGGCGGCCTCTCTGACCATCCACAACATGGCCTCGAGGATGATCGACCGCTTCGCCTCGGACGACCTGCGCCGGCGCTACCTGCCGCGCCTGACGTCGATGGAGCTGATCGCCAGCTACTGCCTGACCGAGCCGGGCTCGGGCTCGGACGCCGCGGCGATGCGCACCACGGCCAAGCTCGATGGCGACCACTATGTGCTGAACGGCGGCAAGGCCTTCATTTCGGGCGGCGGCGTCTCGGACGTCTATGTCGTGATGGCGCGCACGGGCGGCGAGGGCGCCAAGGGCGTCTCGGCCTTCGTGGTCGAGAAGGGGACGCCGGGCCTCAGCTTCGGCGCCAACGAGCGCAAGATGGGCTGGAACGCCCAGCCGACGGCGCAGGTCAATTTCGACAACTGCCGCGTGCCGGTGGAAAACCGCATCGGCCAGGAAGGCGAGGGCTTCCGCTTCGCCATGATGGGCCTGGACGGCGGGCGGCTGAACATCGCTTCGTGCTCGCTGGGCGGCGCCCAGTTCGCGCTCGACACCGCCAAGGCCTATCTGGAGACCCGCAACCAGTTCGGACGGCCGCTGAAGGACTTCCAGGCCCTGCAATTCAAGCTGGCCGATATGGCCACCGAGCTGGAGGCCGCCCGCCTGATGGTGCGCCGCGCGGCCCATGCGCTGGACAACCGCCATCCCGAGGCGACCAAGCTGTGCGCCATGGCCAAGCGGTTCGCCACCGACGCCGGCTTCCAGGTCGCCAATGACGCCTTGCAGCTGCATGGCGGCTACGGCTACCTCCAGGACTATCCGCTGGAGCGCATCGTGCGCGACCTGCGGGTGCACCAGATCCTGGAAGGGACCAACGAGATCATGCGCGTCATCATCGCCCGCGAGATGTTCCGCCAATGAGCGTCGGATGATCTATCTCTGCCGCCACGGCCAGACCTTCCACAATCGCGAAGGCCGCCTGCAGGGGCGGATGGAGTCGGACCTGACCCCGCTGGGCCAGGCGCAAGCGCGAGCCATGGCGGCGCTGCTGGATGATCTCGTGGCCCCGCCAGAGCGCGGACCGTGGCGGCTGGTCGCCAGCCCGCTGCGCCGCGCGCGCAACACGGCCGAGGCGATCGGCGAGCGCCTGGGTCTCGACGTCGAATTCGACGAGCGCCTCGTGGAGATTGACGTCGGCGAATGGTCCGGACGCCTCCGCGAGGAGGTGAGGGGCGAGAACCCGCATCTGCAGGGCGACGACGCCTGGGGCTTCCATGCGCCCGGCGGCGAGACCTTTGAGGCCATGACCGCGCGTCTCGACGCCTGGCTGGCGCAGCAGGCCGCCGAGCCGGAGCGTCGCCTGATCGTGGTCAGCCATGGCGTCGCCGGCCGCCTGCTGCGGGGGCTCTACGCGGGGCTTTCCAAGGAGGAGACCCTGCGCCAGGACATCCCGCAGGACGCGATCTTCCGTCTCGCCGGAGGCCGGATCGAGCGCATCGACTGCGCCCCGGTCGCCGAACCTGTCGAACTCGCCTGAAGGCCCTCCATGACCGACGAACCCGAAGTCCTGATCCGCGTCGAGAAGAACGTCGGCCGCATCACGCTCACTCGGCCGAAGGCCCTGCACGCCCTGACCCTGGGCATGTGCGAGACGATGATCGGCGCGCTGCTGGACTGGCAGGAAGACCCCGAGATCTACATGGTCCTGATCGACCATGCGGGCGAGCGCGGCTTCTGCGCCGGCGGCGACATCCGAATGCTGGCCGAGAGTGGGGCCAAGGACGGCGTCGAGGCCCGGAAGTTCTTCCACACCGAGTACCAGCTGAACCACCTGCTGTTCACCTATGACACGCCGGTCGTGGCCATCATGGACGGCGTGGTGATGGGCGGCGGCGTCGGAATCTCGATGCCGGCCCACGTCCGCATCGCCACCGAGCGCACCACCTTCGCCATGCCCGAGACCGGCATTGGCCTGTTCCCGGACGTCGGCGGCGGCTGGTACCTGCCGCGCCTGCCGGGCAAGGCGGGGCTGTGGCTTGCCTTGACCGGGGCTCGGATCAAGGGCGCGGACTGCATGCGCCTGGGCATCGCCACACACTTCGTGGAGTTCGGCGCCGTCGAGGGGCTGAAGAAGGCGATTGTCGCCGATCCGCGCCGCATCGACGAGACCCTGCGCAAGTACCGCGCCGACGCCGGCAAGGCCGCGCTGCTGGGCTTCGAGCAGGACCTGAACCGCCTGTTCGTCGGCGACAGCGTCGAGGAGATTGTTGAATTTCTGACCCTCGACTCCAGCGATTGGGGCAAGGCCCAACTGGAGGTCATGAAGACCAAGTCGCCCCAGACCATGAAGGTCGCCTTCGAGCAGCTGAAGCGCGGCGCGGCCATGACCGACTTCGCCGACAACATGGCCATGGAGTACCGGATCGGCTCGCGCGTCGTTCGCAAGCACGACTTCATCGAGGGCGTCCGGGCGGTGATCATCGACAAGGACAATGCCCCGCGCTGGAACCCGGCGCGCCTGGAAGACGTCACCGACGCCATGCTCGACGAGATTTTCGCCCCCCTACCGGCGGACGAGGAATGGACGCCGCTGACGTAGCGGATGTCGTGCGCTAACGTACGCGACAACGATAAAGTGCCGGTTTGGAAGGATCGCCATGCGTAAGCCGCTTCTCAGTCTCGTCGCCGTGCTCGGCCTCGCCGCCTGCGCCACGCAGCCGATGCTGGGACCGCCGCCGCCGCCCCCTTCCGGCCCCGCTCCCGTTTCCATTCCGGCCAATATCGCCGCGGCGTTGAGCGATCCCTCGCGCCCCGCCGCCGACATGGTGCGCGACGAGGCGCGTCATCCGGGCGAGGTCCTGGCCTTCGCCGGCGTCAAGCCGGGCGCCAAGGTCGCCGACCTGATCCCGGGCGGCGGCTATTTCACCCGAATCTTCTCGAAGGCCGTCGGGCCGAAGGGCAAGGTCTACGCCTATGTGCCCGACGAGCTGACCAAGCTGGCCAAGCGCGAGCCGGCGGTGAACGCCATCGCCCGCGATCCGGCCTATTCGAACGTGACGGTGCTGCTGAACACGCTGCCCAACTTCGCCACGCCGGAGAAGCTGGACCTGGTGTTCACGGCCCAGAACTATCACGACATGCACGACAAGTTCATGGGGCCCGCCGACCTGTCGGTCGTCAACCGCCAGGTCTTCAAGGCCCTGAAGCCCGGCGGCGTCTACATGGTCATCGACCACTCGGCCGAGCCGGGCTCGGGCCTGCGCAACACCGAAGACCTGCACCGCATCGATCCGGCGGTGGTGAAGTCCGAAGTGACGGCGGCGGGCTTCATCTTCGAAGGCGAGAGCAAGGTGCTGCGCGACCCCGCCGATCCTCGCAAGGCCAATGTCTATGACCCTTCGATCCGCGGGAAGACCGACCAGTTCGTCTACAAGTTCCGCAAGCCCGCCTCGGCGCGCTGACGGACACAAGCCATAACCATAAGAGCCGCGCCCAACGAGGCGCGGTTCGTCTTTGCAGGGAGTAGCGGATGACCCGCGTCGCGTTCATCGGGCTGGGCAACATGGGCGGGGGCATGGCCGCCAACCAGGCGGGCGCCGGACATCAGGTTCGCGCCTTCGACCTGTCGGCGGACGCCCTGGCGCGCGCGACGACCGCCGGCTGCCAGGCCGCGACCTCGGTCGCCGAGGCGGTCGCGGACGCCGAGGTGGTGATCACCATGCTGCCCGCCGGTCCGCACGTGCGGTCGGTCTATGGCGAGCAGGTCTTCAAGAGCGCGCCGAAATCCGCCTTGCTGGTCGACTGCTCGACGATCGACGTCGAGACCGCCCGCGACGTGGCGCGCCAGGCGGGGGAGGCGGGCTTCCGCTTCGCCGACGCGCCGGTCTCCGGCGGGGTGATGGCTGCCGAGGCGGGGACCCTGGCCTTCATGGTGGGCTGCGACGAGCCCGATTTCGCCGCGGTCGAGGCGGCGTTGGAGCCGATGTCCCGCGCCACGATCCGGGCCGGCGACCACGGGGCGGGGCAGGCGGCCAAGATCTGCAACAACATGCTGCTGGGGATCTCGATGCTGGGCGTCTGCGAAGCCTTCGCCCTGGCCGAGAAGCTGGGCTTGGCGGCCGATCGCTTCTTCGACATCGCCAGCAAGTCTTCGGGACAGTGCTGGTCGCTCAGCACCTATTGCCCCGTGCCCGGCGTCGGCCCCCAGACCCCCGCCGATCGCGGCTACGAAGGCGGATTCGCCACCGCGATGATGCTGAAGGACCTGAAGCTAGCCCAAGGCGCGGCCGCCCAGGTCGGGGCGTCGACCCCGATGGGCGCTCAGGCCGAGGCCCTGTATGCGCTGTTCGCCGCCAACGGCTTTGGCGGCAAGGATTTCTCGGCCATGATCCAGCTCTTGCGAGGCAAGCTGGGCGAATTGGCCTGATCCCTCAGAGCAGCCAAAGGTCCGTCAGGCTGACGCGGATTGGGTATTTCTATTTGCTAGGTAAACGCCCGTAGATGGACACTCGTGGCGCTTGGTGCGAAAAGCCCAGCCTGTAATCAAGGGGACCGCCGACCCACCGGCCGCCGGTTTAGAGATCGCAATGGACTACAAAGCCGCGTTCCGCAGCGCCGTCGACCAGATCCGCGACGAGGGCCGTTACCGGGTTTTCGCCGACCTGAAGCGCCAGCGCGGCCAGTTTCCGCGCGCCACCTGGACCCGCGAGGACGGCTCGGAACGCGAAGTCGTGGTCTGGTGCAGCAACGACTATCTCGGCCAAGGCCAGAACCCCGTCGTGCTGGAAGCCATGAAGGACGCGGTCGACGCGCACGGCTCCGGCTCGGGCGGCACCCGCAATATTTCGGGCACCAATCACGACCACGTCCTGCTCGAGCAGGAACTGGCCGATCTGCACGGCAAGGAAGCCGGCCTGCTGTTCACCTCGGGCTATGTCTCGAACGAGGCGGCCCTGTCGGTCGTCCAGAAGATCCTGCCGGGCCTGATCATCTTCTCGGACGAGCTGAACCACGCCTCGATGATCGCCGGCATCCGCAACGGCGGCGGTCCGCGCAAGATCTTCAAGCACAACGACCTGGCGCACCTGGAAGAGCTGCTGGCGGCCGCGCCGGCCGACGCGCCCAAGCTGATCGCCTTCGAAAGCGTCTATTCGATGGACGGCGATATCGCCGACATCGCCGGCACGATCGCGCTGGCCAAGAAATACGGCGCCATGACCTATCTGGACGAAGTCCACGCGGTCGGCATGTACGGCCCGCGCGGCGGCGGCGTCGCCGAGCGCGAAGGCCTGATGGGCGACATCGACATCATCGAAGGCACGCTGGGCAAGGCGTTCGGCGTGATGGGCGGCTACATCACCGGCGACACCGAGGTGATCGACGCCATCCGCCTGATGGCCGCCGGCTTCATCTTCACGACCTCGCTGCCGCCGGCCCTGGTGGCTGGCGCCCTGGCCAGCGTCCGCTGGCTGAAGCAGCATCCGGAGGTGCGCGAGATCCATCAGGAGCGCGCCGCGACCCTCAAAGCGATGTTCCGCGCCGCCGGCCTGCCGGTGATGGACAGCGAAAGCCACATCGTCCCAGTGCTGGTCGGCGATCCCGTCCACTGCAAGATGATCAGCGACATGCTGCTGGCCGATCACGGCGTCTATGTGCAGCCGATCAACTATCCGACCGTGCCGCGCGGCACCGAGCGCCTGCGCTTCACGCCCACGCCGTTCCATACCGACGAGATGATGCGCAAGCTGGTCGCCTCGATGGAAAAGCTCTGGGCCCACTGCAATGTCGCCCGCATGGGCGGCCACGCCGCCTAAGGATTAGAGCCAACTTCAACCTCGACCGAACACATCGTCGAAACGAAAAACGCCGCCGGAGTCCGGCGGCGTTCGCGTGCCCGAAAGGCGTCTCGAAAGAGGCTTGGGGCCGCTTAGCTGCCGCGCCGCACGCCCTTGCCCAGGCCGATCTTCTTGGCGAAGTCCGAGCGCCGCGCGGCGTAGGCCGGCGCCACCATCGGATAGTCGGGCGGCAGGCCCCACTTGCGACGGTATTCCTCGGGACTCATGTCGTAGTGCGAGCGCAGGTAGCGCTTCAGCATCTTCAGCTTTTTCCCGTCCTCCAGGCAGACGATGTAGTCGTGCTGCACCGAGCGCCCGACCGGCACCGCCGGCTTGGCCTTCTCGACCGGACGCGGCGGTTCGCCGCCGTTGTTCAGCGACGTCAGCGCGTCGTGCACCGTCCGGATCAGCTCGGGAATGGCCGTCTGCGACACGGTGTTCTGGCTTACATAGGCCGCCACGATTTCCGCGCTGAGGCCGAGGATGTCGAGGCTATTCGTGCCGGCCGTGTCCGAAGTGCCGCCGCCCTGAGACGCCATGAGATTTCCCACTCTCGTTGCTGTCATTGTTATTTCGCAGGGGGACGGAGCCGCCCTGCAGGACTGCAACGCACAGCTTCGCATGTGGTTCCAAGATTGATTGCCGCGCCTATCTCGTTAAAGAGGGCGCCTCTGCCGACTCCCCGCAGCGCCAGGAGAGCGTGATGACTGAAGCCAACCTCAGCGCCTTTTTCGGCGCGGACCTCGCCACCGCCGACCGTGACATCTTCGATCGTATCGGTCGCGAACTGGATCGGCAGCAGAACCAGATCGAGCTGATCGCCTCGGAGAACATCGTCTCCAAGGCCGTCCTCGAGGCTCAGGGCTCGATCCTGACCAACAAGTACGCCGAGGGCTATCCCGGCAAGCGCTATTACGGCGGCTGCGAATATGTCGACGAGATCGAGACCATCGCCATTGAACGCGCCAAGGCGCTGTTCGGGGCCGGTTTCGCCAACGTCCAGCCCCACTCGGGCTCGCAGGCGAACCAGGCGGTGTTCATGGCCCTGCTGCAGCCGGGCGACACGTTCCTGGGCATGGACCTGGCCGCCGGCGGCCACCTGACCCACGGCTCGCCCGCCAACCAGTCGGGCAAGTGGTTCAAGCCGATCTCCTATTCGGTGCGGCAGCAGGACCAACTGATCGACTACGACAGCGTAGCCGAGATCGCCCAGCGCGAGAAGCCCAAGCTGATCATCGCCGGCGGCAGCGCCTATAGCCGCGAGATCGACTTCGCCAAGTTCCGCCAGATCGCCGACTCGATCGGCGCCTATCTGATGGTCGACATGGCCCACTATGCCGGCCTGATCGCCGGCGGCGCCTATCCGAGCCCGATCCCGCACGCCCACGTCGTGACCACCACCACGCACAAGACCCTGCGCGGCCCGCGCGGCGGCATGATCCTCACCAACGACGAAGCGATCATCAAGAAGGTCAATTCGGCGGTGTTCCCGGGCCTGCAGGGCGGTCCGCTGGAGCACGTGATCGCCGCCAAGGCCGTGGCGTTCGGCGAGGCGCTGCAGCCGTCGTTCAAGGCCTACGCCAAGCAGGTCGTCGCCAACGCCCGCGCGCTGTCGGAAGCCCTGCTGAAGTCGGGCGTCAACATCGTCTCGGGCGGCACCGACAGCCACCTGATGCTGGTCGACCTGCGTCCCAAGGGCGTGACCGGCCGCGACGCCGAGCACAGCCTCGAGCGCGCCCACATGACCTGCAACAAGAACGGCGTGCCGTTCGACACCGCGCCGTTCACGGTCACCTCGGGCATCCGCCTGGGCACGCCGGCCGGCACGACGCGCGGCTTCAAGGAAGCCGAGTTCAACCGCGTCGGCGAACTGATCGGCGAAGTGGTCAACGGTCTGGCCGCCAACGGTCCCGACGGCAACGCCGCGGTCGAGGCCAAGGTCCGCGACGAGGTGCTGGCCTTGACGGGCCGGTTCCCGATCTACAACTAATAGGGCCTTGGCCTCTCTTGTGCACAAGAGAGGCTGGTCTCTTGATTCGAACGCGTTAGACGGCGAAACCGCTCACACTTTCGCCTAACGCGTTCGCGGCGCCGCGGGAGGGGCCACATCATGCGCTGCCCCTTCTGCGGACACGCCGAAAGCCAGGTCAAGGACAGCCGCCCGTCGGAAGACGGCGCGGCCATCCGCCGACGCCGGATGTGCCCGGAGTGCGGCGGCCGCTTCACGACCTTCGAACGGGTTCAGCTGCGCGAGCTGATCATTCTGAAGCGGTCGGGCCGCCGCTCGCCCTTCGATCGCGACAAGCTTGTGCGCTCGATCACCCTGGCGATGCAGAAGCGCCCCGTGGACCCGGAACGGGTAGAGCGGATGATCAACGGCATCGTCCGCCAGCTGGAAAGCATGGGCGAGACCGAGCTTCCGTCCTCGACGGTCGGCGAAATGGTCATGAAGGCGTTGAAATCCCTCGATGACGTGGCCTATGTCCGCTACGCCTCGGTCTATCGCGATTTCAAGGAAACCGGCGACTTCGCCAAGTTCCTCACGGAAGAGGGACTGAGCGACGGCGTCGAGGAAGAGCTATAGTCCGTTAAGCCTAATGTGTGTTTCTGGTCGCGCGCGACGCGGCCGTGGAGAGTCGAGCTAGATGGTTGAAGACAACATCCGCCTGTTGATCGTGGAGGGCCGAAGCCATTCGGGCGTCTCCGACGAGCTGCTGCGCGGTGCCGCCCAGGCGATCGAGGCCTATGGCGCGGAATACGACGTGATCACGGTCTCCAGCGCGCTTCAGATCCCGACGGCCATCGCCCTGGCGGAAGACGCCGGCCAAGGCCCGGTGGGCCGGCGCTATGATGGCTATGTCGCCCTGGGCTGCGTGATCCGCGGCGAGACCTACCATTTCGAGCTCGTGTCCAACGAGACCGCGCGCGGTCT
>JAYRLX010000152.1:0-8772 GCA_041905125.1 Caulobacter sp.
AAGAGGTTCGCGCCCTGGCCACCACCGCCGAGCGCGAGCGGATATCGCGCGACCTGCATGACCTCTTGGGGCACACCCTGACCCTGGTCGCGGTCAAGGCCGAGCTCGCCGCGCGCCTGGTCAGCCGCGACGCCGAGGCCGCCGAGCGCGAGATGCAGGCGGTCGCCGCCGCCGCCCGAGAGGCGCTCAGCGAGGTCCGGACCGCGGTGGTCGGCATGCGGGGCGCGTCCCTGGCGTTCGAGCTGGACAAGGCCCGTCAGGCGCTGGCCGCCGCCAATGTGCAGGCCGAGATCTCGGCCCTGACCACCGACGGTCATCCGGCCCAGGAGGCCGTGCTGGCCATGGCCCTGCGCGAGGCGGTCACCAATGTCATCCGCCATTCGAACGCCACCCGGTGCGAGATCCGCCTGGAGCCCAGCAAGTCTTCCCTCGTGCTCACCGTCGCCGACGATGGCGTGGGCGGCAGGATCGCGGAGGGCTCCGGCCTGAAGGGCATGCGCGCGCGTCTGGCGGCCATTGGCGGCAGCCTCAAGATCAAATCCGACAAGCGGGGCGCCCGTCTTGTCGCCACAGCGCCTTTGGAGGCCGCGTCATGATCCGCGTCGTGATCGCCGAAGACCAGAAGATGGTTCTGGGCGCGCTGAGCGCCTTGCTGGAGATGGAGGGCGACATCCAGGTGGTTGGCCGCGCCGCCGATGGCGAGCAGGCGGTCGCCCTGGTCCAGACCGAGAAACCCGACGTGCTGATCTCGGACATCGAGATGCCGGGCCTCACCGGGATCGATGTGGCGACCCGGTTGAAGGCCGAGGGCGCGGCCACCCGTGTGCTGATCGTCACGACCTTCGGCCGGCCGGGCTATCTGCGCCGGGCGCTGGATGCCGGCGTGAAAGGCTATCTGCTGAAGGATGGTCCTAGCAGCGTGCTGGCGGCCGCCGTGCGGACGGTCGCCGCCGGCGGTCGCGCCGTCGCGCCGGAGCTCTCGGAGGCCGTCTGGGACGCAGAGCCCGATCCGCTGACCGACCGCGAGCGCGAGATCCTGCGCCTGGCGGAAGAGGGGCGCTCGAACAAGGACATCGCCGAGGTGCTGGATCTCTCGCCCGGCACGGTCCGCAATTACCTGTCGGAAGCGGCGCAGAAGCTGGGCGCGGCAAACCGGGTCGAGGCGGGGCGCATCGCCCGCTCGAACGGCTGGCTCTAGCCGCGTCCCCAGAGGCGTTCCCATTTCCAGCCGGTGAGATCTTCCACGATCTGCCTTGACTCGGGCGTCTCCGCCTCGGTCGCGCCAGCGCGCAGGCGCTCGACCTCGTGGACCAGGACCTCGTGGGTGCGGGCGTTGAGGCGGAAGCGCCACGAGATGAGCATGCCGGCGATCATCACCAGCAGCGGACCGCCGACCATGACCATGACCAGCGCCTGGATGGCCTGGGGCGTCTGCTGGGCCAGCGGCTGGCCCTTCGGCGCGGAAACGAAGCCGCCCAAGCCGATCAGGCTGGTGGTCAGCAGGATCGCGCCGGACTGGGCGACCTTGCGGGTCAGGGTCATGACGCCGGCGAAGATCCCCTCCCGACGCTGGCCGGTGACCGCCTCGTCGACGTCGGGCAGGTAGTTGTAGACGCCCCACGGCACGAAGTTCAGCGTCCCGCGGCCCAGGCCCGCCAGGATGATCGGGACGAACAGCCAGAAGAGTACGCTGGCCGGCGCGCCGCCGCCGAAGATGTTGCCGTTCAGGCCGGCGACGCCTTCAGCGAAACCCGCCGGACGGATCAGGTAGAAGGCCAGGAACAGCAGCAGGGCGGCCCCGACGCTGGCGATCGCCATGCGGTAGGCGACCACCGGGCCGGTGCGGATGATGACGCGGATGGCGATCATCACCGAGATCAGCTGGGCCACGTACATGGTCGTCATCAGCTGCGAGATGATCAGGGTCGATCCGACCATCACCGTCGCCACGAACAGCGGGAAGGCGGTGTTGAAGATGTCCTGGCTGATATAGCCGCCCAGATACAGCGACAGGTGCTGGCGGAAGGCCTTGATCTTCAGGGTCGAGAACAGGTCGCGGAACATGTTGACCGGGATCATCGCCGCCTTGGCCCAGTCCATCGGCTCGGGCTGGATCAGTTTCTCGTCCTCGGTGTAGGGGCGTTCCCAGGACAGCAGGATCACCAGGGTCACGACCAGGCTGAACAGCACGCCGAAGATGGCGGCCATGATCAGGAAGGTGTTGGGCGAATCCTTGCCGCCGAAGTGGTTGATGATCAGGGTCGGCAGGTACGAGGCGAGGATCGCCGAGCTTTGGGCGACCAGCATGCGCGCGCCCGCGAACTTGGCCTTCTCCTTGTAGTCCTTGGTCATTTCCGCCGCGAGGGTCTCCCACGGGATCAGGAACATCGTGTAGACGAACTCGAAGAACACGAAGGTCGTCAGGTAGTAGGCGAAGGTCTGGCCCGTCATGAAGATCAGGGCGAAGGCCGGCAGCAGCGGGATGGTGATGATCAGGAAGATCTTCCGCCGGCCGATCCTACGGCCGACCCAAGTATGGCGCAGGTTGTCGGAGACATAGCCGATCAGCGGGCAGGTGATCGCTTCCAAGAGGCGCGGCAGGCCCAGGATCAGGCCGGTCTCGAATGGCGACAGTCCGCAGAAGGTGATGAAGAAATAGGCCAGCCAGCCGGTGATCACCGCCTGGGCGCCGGCCCCGAGCATGTCGCCCGAACCCCAGCCCCAGTAGTTGATCCAGGTCGGCTTGCGGACGTCCGGCGTGGCCATCTGTGTTTCTTCCCGTTTGAGGGGTCTTGCCGCCCCGTGGGTCCAGCCGCGAGGCTGGACCGTCATCGCTACAAAGGCTTGAGGGCCTAGATGAAGGCGCGCTGGAACTCGCCCAGCGCCAGCATGGCCAGGGACTGGCCGTAGGGCATCGAGGTCAGCGGGATGTCCTTGTAGCCCTGCAGGGTGTCGAACACCGGGGTGCCGAACGAGACCTGCTGCAGCTCGCCCTTGTCGTCGATGTTGGCCAGCACGCCCTTGATGGCGCGGATGGCGACGGCCTCGTACTCCTTGCCGATATAGCGCTTACGCACGGCCTTCAGGATGCCGTAGGCGAAGCCGGCCGTGGCCGAGGCCTCCAGGTACGAGGTCTTGTCGTTGATGATCGTATGCCACAGGCCCGTGTCCTGGTCCTGGAACTCGGTCAGCGCCTTGATCTGGGCCTCCAGCGCGTCGATCAGGAAGGCGCGCAGGCCATCGCCGGGCTTGAGGTCCAGCAGCTCGATGAATTCGGGGATGGCGATCGTCACCCAGCAGTTCCCCCGCGCCCACAGGGCGTCGGCGAAGTTGTGACGGCCCAGGAACGTCCAGCCGTGGAACCACAGGCCGGTCTTGCGGTCGGCCAGGTACTTGATGTGGACCATGAACTGCCGCTTGGCCTCTTCGACGAAGTCGGGGCGGTCAAGCAGCAGGCCGATCTTGGCCAGCGGCAGCACGCTCATCATCAGCGTGTCGTCCCACAGCTGCTGAGGGTTCTCGCTGTTGAAGACGATATGCTGGAAGCCGCCTTCCTCGGTGCGCGGGCCCTCGTACATGACGTAGTCGGCCCAGGTCTCGAGATACGGGATGTAGGTGTGGTCGCCGGTGGCCTCGTACAGATAGGCCAGAGTCAGGAACGGCGAGACCGTGTTGATGTTCTTGGTCGGCGTGCCGGCCTCGAAGCGGTCGGCGAACCACTGGACCATGATGTCGAAGGCGCGCTCGTCGCCGTGCATCTCGTACTGCTTCCACAGGCCGTAGAGGCCAACGCCGTGGGTCCATTCCCAGTCGTTCCAGCCCTTGGTGTCGATGACGCGGCCATCGTCCAGGCGCAGCAGGAACTCGCCGGTCTCGTCGGTGATGTCGACCAGGTTGCTGATCAGGGCGGCGATCTTGGCCTTGATGTCCTTGGCGTCCAGGCCATGGGCGAGATTGGGCACGGGTAGTCTCCAGGAGTCCGGTAATCAGGGTTTGAAGTCGGGGGCGGGCACGCGGGCGACGGGAAGGCCGCCGCGCACGGTCCGCAGGTTGACGAGCTTGACGGTTTCCAGCGCGTCGCCGGGGGCGCCGTCGCTGGTCACCGCCAGGGCGATGGTGTTCTTGCCGCGCGGGTCGATGATGCCGGTGGGCAGGACGAAGGTCCGCTGCGGCCCGACATGGGCGATGAACTGGCCCATGTTCCAGCCGTTGACGAAGATCAGCACGCGATAGCGCTTGTTCGGCGAGCGCGGCTTGTCCGGATCGCCGATCGTCAGGCCCAGGCTTACATCGTGGTCCTTGGGCAAGGCGAGGTCGAAGGTCGTCCGATACCAGGTCGTGCCGGCGTATGGCTGGGCGGCGGCCATGTCGGCCTTGGCCCAGGCCGCGTCCGGGAAGCCCGGCAAGTGCCAGCCTTCGCGCTCGCCATACTGGCCGCCGTTGTTCAGCGAGCCGCGCACCGGATCGGCGATGTCCTCGCCACCCTTGTTCCCTTGGATCTTCCAGGCGATCGGGACGGCGAAGCTGTAGGTCCCGGGACCCGACAGCGAGGCCGAGACCAGGCCGCGCGCCTCCTTGTGGAAGTCGTCGGCGTCGAGGTCCCAGTTGTGGCCGTTGTTGCGAACCATGACCGACAGCACGTGCTCGCCGGTCCGACGCAGCTCGGCCGGGACCTGGAAGGTCGCCACGCCCGTGGTGATCGGGCGGGGCAGGCCGCCGTCCAGTTCGTGCTGGCCCAGGAACTTGCCGTCCAGCCAGACCTGCAGCATGCCCGCGCCGCCGGCGCCGTAGTGCAGGGTCAGGGTGTCGATGTCGGCGCGGCCTTGATAGCGGCCGCGATACCAGACGTCGCCGTTGTGGAAACCGTAGGCGCTCATGTCGAGCGTCGGCTGGCCGGTCGGCCCGCGCACGGTCGAGCCGCTGCGCCGGCCTTCGGTCTTCATCCAGGCGCTGTCGTCGAACCTCGGATCGGCCTCCGGCGAGCCTTGGGCGGTCTTCCAGTCCAGCTTGGCGAGATCGGGCAGGGTGATCGCCGCCGGGCCCGCCAGCGGCTTGTCGGCCAGCAGGCTGCCCGAGGCGGTGGCCTTGGCTGCGACCTTGGCGCCATTCCAACGGATCGAGGACACGGCCTTGGGCGCGAAGACCTCCAGCGGACTGTCGGCCTCGGTGTCGCCGGTCAGGCTGAGCACGGCGCCCTTGATCGCGTCGCTCCGCACCAGGCCAGGGCCTCGAACGAGCGCGTTCTCACGTCGCCAGAAGGTCTGACCCGTCTCGGCGTCGGCCAGCAGCAGGGTCAACGGCGGACGGCCGCCGCCCGTAATGCGAACCCGGGCCAAGCCCTTGTGCGCGTAGGTCAGCTTCAGGTCGCCCTTGGCCGCGTCGAAGACGGACTGAACCTCGCCCTCGATCACCTCGACCTTCGGCGCGCTGGCGTAGCGCAGCACCGTCTCGCCCGCCTCGCCGGCGCGGCCGTAGAGCAGGGCCAGATCGCCGTCGTTCCACTTCAGGTGCGTCTGGATCTCAGAGGTCGAATAGACCAGCCGCTGGCCGCCCAGATCGTAGCTGGCCATCAGCATCTTGCTGTCCTGGCCCTTGATCCGTGAGGGGACCACATACTCGCCGTCGCGGGTCTTCAGCTTGAAGGTGAAGGCCTCGTCGCCTGTCCCGCTGCTGGGATTGTGGACCACCACATAGAGGTGGCTGCCCGTCTCGGCGTTGACGTTGTGATAGACGCGGACCTTGTCGTTGGACGGGGCAACGGCCTCGCCCTTGTCCATGCGCGTGAGGTCGGGAACGGCGGCGATGAACTCGCCCATCTGCTTCATGACCCGCGCCTTGTCGCGCAGGCCCCGGGCCTCGTCGATGGCCGAGCCGTAGTCGTAGGACGTGAACACGACCGGGGCCGGCAGCCAGCCCCAGCTGGTCCCGCCATAGGTCATGTAGAAGCTCTGCAGCGTCAGGCCGTTGGCGATGTTGGTCCCGTAGAACACCCGCTGATAGCCGACGCCGCGGTGGATGGCCGTGCAGTCGTAGTCGCCGTTGCTGCCCCAATAGTCGAACCAGCCCCCGCCGAACTCGGCCAGGAAGCCCGGCGTGTTCGGGCTGGCCGAGGCGCCGCCCTTGGCGCCGCCGGTCCCATAGATCCCCCAGTCTGGCGCGACGCCCGGGCTGGAGGGCGTGGAGTCCACCTTGCAGTTCCCGCCCGGATAGCCGTCGAACGCATAGAGGTCGTTCGGACCTTCGACCGTGCCCGGCACGTTGGAGCCCTTGGGGACCCAGTAGCCGTTGCGGCCCTTGTCATTGTGGAAGATCGGGACCGTGATCCCATCCGCCTTGGCCTTGTCGGCCAGCCATTTCATGTAGCGCTGCTGCGGCGCGCCGACGACATCCAGCTCGTTCTCGATCTGGTGGGCGATGACCGTGCCCTGGCCGGTGGTCAGCTGGTGGCGGGCGATGACGGCGTTGATCCGGGTCAGCCACTCGTCGGCGGCGGTGACGTATTCTGGCGCGTCGGTGCGGGCGCGAGCCTGCTGGTTCACCAGCCAGCCTGGGAAACCGCCGCGGGTCAGCTCGGCGTTCACGTAAGGCCCGGCGCGGGTGATGACGTAGAGGCCTTCCTCCTTGGCCATGGTCAGCACGCGATCCATGTCGCGCACGCCCTGGAAGTCGTAGACCCCCTGCTTAGGCGAGTGGTAGCCCCAGTCGAAATAGATCGCGACCGTGTTGTAGCCGCTGGCCTTCATCTTCTGGAGGATGTCGCGCCACAGGTCGGGGCTGGGCACGCGGAAGGGGTGGAACTCGCCGCCCCAGGAGAACACCCGTTGGCCGTCGACCAGCAGCGAGTACTTGTCCCAGGTGATCTTGTGCGCTTGAGCCGGCTTTGCGGCGACGGCGTTGTCGCCGCCTTCCTTCAGCACCGTGAAGTGCCGGACAGTCCCGGACAACTCGGGCAGCTCGGTCTTCGGCGTCCAGGTCCGGAAGCCGTCCTTGCTGTCCGAATACCAGTAGCGCTTGTCCTGATAGGCGTCGAAATAGATGCGCCAGCCGCCATCCGGCGTGCGGGCCATGGCGGGGCCTTCGAGGTAGCGACCCCAGCCGGCCCAATCGCCCGTTCCCTTCGGCTGCCAGGGACCGTCCAGCGACGGCGCGGTCCACAGCTCGATGAACTTGCTCGTCTCGTTCTTGGCGAAGGCCTGGTAGAGGCTGCCCTCGCGCACCACGAACGCATCAATGAAGTTTGGCCCCAGGCCCGCCAACGGCTTGGGCGCGCTCCAGTTGACCAGGGACGCGTCCGTCGCGGTGATCCGATAGGGCTGGAACTGCCCT
The DNA here is from genome assembly GCA_041905125.1 of Caulobacter sp. Classification (GTDB taxonomy): domain Bacteria; phylum Pseudomonadota; class Alphaproteobacteria; order Caulobacterales; family Caulobacteraceae; genus Caulobacter. Next base: position 7,327 of record JAYRLX010000152.1, read on the forward strand.
TGCTGGCCGGTGGTCGAGACCGACAGGATCAGGCTGACGGAGCCATCTTCGTCGACGAACCATTCCGGCGCCCAGCTGTTGGTCGCGCCGGGAACCTCGATCTTGACGTCGCGCAGGAAGGTCCAGTCCGAGAGGTCCTTGCTGCGGGCGAGGCCGATCGTGTCGCCCGACCAGCCAGTGGTGTAGGCGACATAGTACCAGCCGTCCTTATGCTTCATCACGCTAGGATCGCGGATGAGGCCGTGGGGCGGCGTGTAGGCCAGGGGCTTCTTCAGCGCAAAGCGCGTCCCGTCCGCCGAGTCGTAGACGCTCATGTTCGACTGGCTGGCGTTGGTGAACGCCGTCATCGTGTAGCGGACGGGCTCGGCCAGAGCCGTCGTCGCCAGCAGCGCTGCGGTCAGTCCGAGCAGGAAGGACGAACGCATGCCTCAGCCCTCGAAGTAGAAGACGGGCTTCAGCGGCCACTCGACGGGCTTGTTGTCGGGGTGCACGGCCATCAGGTCGGCCATGTAGTCCCACCAGCGCTTCATCACCGGCTGCAGCGGCAGGGCGTCCTTCTTGTGGTCGGGACGCAGGCGCAGCACGGCGAAGAGGCTCATGGTCTCCTCGTCCAGGAAGATCGAATAGTCATGGATGCCCGCTTCGCGCAGCGCCTCGGCCAAGTCCGGCCAGAGTTCGTCATGGCGACGCTCGTACTCGGCCGCGACGCCCGGCTTCAGCTGCATGCGGAAGGCGAGGGGGCGGCTTTCCGTGGTCGTGCTCATGTCATCCTCCCGTTCGGTCTTGTTCTTGTCAGTGGGGCAGGCGGTAGACGCGCCGGGCGTTGGCGGCGAACAGCGCCTGTCGCTCGTCGTCGCTGAAGTCCGCCGTGATCGCGTCATAGGCCGCGTAGAAGCCGTCGAAGCTTCCGTGGACCTTCTCGACCGGAAAGTTGCTGGCGAACAGGCTGCGCTCGACGCCGAAGGTCTCGATGACCTGGAGCACGAAGGGCTTCAGGCTCTCGACCGTCCAGGCGCGGTCGATCATGGCCAGGCCCGAGATCTTGCAGGTGACGTTCGGCCGCTGGACCAGCGCGGCCAAGCCTTCGCGCCAGGCCGCGAGACCTTCCGCGTCGCGGTCGGTGGGCATGCCCGCGTGATTGATGATGATCGCAATGTCCGGGTGAGCGGTGGCGAGCTCGGCCGCGACCTTCATCTGTGACGGATAGAGTTGCAGGTCGAACGACAGTCCGTACTTGGCCAGCAGCGCGAAGCCGTCGCGCCACTGAGCGTCGAGCAGCTTGTCGGTCGGGCCATAGGTCTTGGCCGGATCCCTGTGCCAGTTGACGATCTGCCGGATCCCCCGGACGCTCCGGCGCGCGGCGTGCGCCGCCAGCAGCGCCTCGCCGCCCGGGTCATCGAGATTGGCGCCCCCGACGATGCCCCCGATCACCCCCCGCTGGTCGGC
>JAYRLX010000153.1:0-8756 GCA_041905125.1 Caulobacter sp.
ATCTATTCCGACATCACCGGCGAGTTGCGCCTGAAGGCCCAGTACAACGCGCTGATCCAGGTGCAGCAGGCGACGCTGGACAAGCTGAACGACGCCGTCGCCGTGTTCGGCTCCGACGGGCGCCTGCGCCTGCACAACGAGGCCTTCGAAACCTTCTGGAACGTCACCCCGCACGCCCTGGAAGCGGCCGGCGACTTCGAGGGCGTGGTCGAGCTGTGCGTGCCGCGCCTGCACGATCTGGCCTTCTGGCGCGAGCTGAAGGGCCGGGTGGCCGATCCCGATCCGCAGATGCGCGCCCCGACCTCGGGCGAGGTTCGCACCTCGGACGATCGCATCGTCGTCTATCAGAGCCGGCCGCTGCCGGACGGCGCGACCCTGATCGCCTTTGCCGACGTCACCGACACCCGCGAGCTGCAAAGCGCCCTGGCGGACCGCTCCGCCGCCCTGGACGAGGCCGAGCGGCTGAAGCGCGATTTCGTCGGCAACGTCTCCTACGAGCTGCGCACGCCACTGACGACGATCATCGGCTATTCGGAACTGCTCGAGCGGGCCGACGGCCTGTCGGAACGCGGCCGCAACCACGTGGCCGCCGTCCGCGCCGCCGCCACCCAGCTGGCCCGCTCGATCGACGACGTGCTGGACATGGCCCAGATCGACGCCGGCGAGATGGCGCTAGAGATCCAGGACATCCGCGTCTCGGACCTCTTGATGAACGCCCAGGAGCGCGCCCTGAAGGACGCCCAGCTGGGCGCGGTGACGCTGGCGGTCGAGTGCGAGGAGGACGTCGGCCTGATCCGGGGCGACGCCAAGCGCCTGGCCCAGACCCTGGACCACCTTGTCGAGAACGCCCTGCGTCAGACGCCCCCTGGCGGCCGCGTGACCCTGTCGGCCCGCCGGGCGCTGGGCGAGGTGCGCCTCGACGTTTCGGACACCGGACGCGGCGTGCCGTTCCACGTCCAGGCCCACATCTTCGACCGCTTCGTCGGCCGCGATCGCGGCGGCCCGGGGTTGGGCCTGGCCCTGGTCAAGGCGCTGGTCGAGCTGCACGGCGGCTGGGTGGCGCTGGAAAGCGAGCCCGGCAATGGCTCGACCTTCACCTGCCACCTGCCCGAGAACCAGCCGCCGGGAGCCTCGCAGCCGGAGCTGGGGTTCTAGTTCGACTTTCAACGCATAAGGATATCTTTATGCGTTAATTGCTCGGAAGGGCTGGGCGGGGTATAAGCCGGGACAAGATCCCATCCCGCAGGAGCCGCTCGTGGCCGACTACATCGTCAAGGACATCTCGCTCGCCGATTACGGCCGCAAGGAAATCGCCATCGCCGAGACCGAGATGCCGGGCCTGATGGCCACGCGCGCCGAGTACGGTCCCAAGCAGATCCTGAAGGGCGCCCGTATCGCCGGCAGCCTGCACATGACCATCCAGACGGCCGTCCTGATCGAGACCCTGGTCGCCCTGGGCGCCGAGGTCCGCTGGGCTTCGTGCAACATCTTCTCGACCCAGGACCACGCCGCGGCCGCCATCGCCGCCGCCGGCATCCCGGTCTTCGCCTTCAAGGGCGAGAACCTGGTCGAGTACTGGGAATACGCCCACAAGATCTTCGAGTGGGGCGACGGCGGCTATCCGAACCTGATCCTCGACGACGGCGGCGACGCCACCCTGCTCTGCGTGCTGGGCCCCAAGGCCGAGAAGGATCCCTCGATTCTCGACAACCCGCAGAACGAAGAGGAAGAAGCCCTCTACGCCGTGATGAAGAAGTACCTGGCCGAGAAGCCGGGCTTCTATTCGGCGATCCGCTCGGCCATCGGCGGCGTGTCGGAAGAGACCACCACGGGCGTCCACCGCCTGTACCACATGGCCCAGAAGGGCGAGCTGCCGTTCCCGGCCATCAACGTCAACGACAGCGTCACCAAGTCGAAGTTCGACAACCTGTACGGCTGCCGTGAAAGCCTGGTCGACGCGATCCGTCGCGGCACCGACGTCATGCTGTCGGGCAAGGTCGCTGTGGTCTGCGGCTACGGCGACGTGGGCAAGGGCTCGGCCGCCTCGCTGCGCCAGGGCGGCGCCCGCGTGATCGTCACCGAGATCGATCCGATCTGCGCCCTGCAGGCGGCTATGGAAGGCTATGAGGTCCAGACCCTGGCCGACGTCGCCGACAAGGCCGACATCTTCGTGACGGCGACCGGCAACAAGGACGTCATCACGCTGGACGACATGCGGAAGATGAAAAACAACGCCATCGTCTGCAACATCGGCCACTTCGACTCGGAAATTCAGATCGCCGCCCTGCGCAACTACAAGTGGGACGAGATCAAGCCGCAGGTCCACCACGTGGAATTCCCGGACGGCAAGAAGCTGATCGTGCTGTCGGAAGGCCGCCTGGTGAACCTGGGCAACGCCACGGGTCACCCCAGCTTCGTGATGTCGGCCTCGTTCACCAACCAGACCCTGGCCCAGATCGAGCTCTGGACCAACAAGGACAAGTACCAGAACCAAGTCTACACCCTGCCCAAGCACCTCGACGAGAAGGTCGCCTTCCTGCACCTGGAAAAGCTGGGCGCGAAGCTGACCCAGCTGCGCAAGGACCAGGCCGACTATATCGGCGTGCCGGAAGCTGGTCCGTTCAAGCCGGACCACTACCGCTACTAAGGCAAGCAGGTCTTCGGCTTTCGAGGGGCTCGTCGCGTCAGCGGCGGGCCCTTCCGCGTTTCAGGGTCACGCCCGCCTGTTCAAGGCCTCAAGGCTCGGCTAATCGCTAGGTCATGCCGCTCGCCCTGATCCTCTCCAGCCACGTCGCCGGCAGCCAGGTCGGCGCGACCGCCCAGGCCGCCGCCCTCGCGCCGTTCGCGATCGACGCGATGGTCGTGCCCACGGTGCTGTTCGGCCGTCACCCCGGCTGGGGCGCGCCCGGCGGCGCGGCGACGCCGATCGAGATCTTCGAGGGCATGCTGGAAGGGATCGCGGCCAACGGCCTGTTCGGCCTGACCGACCTCGTCATCACCGGCTATTTCGCCAGTCCGGCCCAGGTCGAGGCCGCCGCGCGGGCCATCGACGCCGTCCGCGCCGCGTCGCGCGACGGAGCCTTCGCGCCAGCCCCGACCGTGATCGTCGACCCGACCGTGGGCGACGACGGCAAGGGCCTCTATGTCGCCGCCGAGACCGCCGAGGCGATCCGCGCGTTGCTGGTTCCCCGCGCCGACCTCGTCGCCTGCAACGCCTGGGAGCTGCAGTGGCTGACCGGCGCGGACGCTCGCGAGCCGGCCGCCGCCCTGCGCGCCGCCCGGCAGCTGGGCAAGCCGGTCCTCGTGTCCTCGGTCCGTCGCGGCGACGAGATCGGCGCGGTCCTAGCGACCGCCGACGAGGCCTGGCTGGCCCTGCATGCTCAGATCGACACCGCGCCGAACGGAACCGGCGACCTCTTGACCGCGCTCTACGCGGCGGCCGTGGTCGAGGGCCAGACGCTGTCGCATGGCCTGGCCCGCGCGGTCGGCGGCGTCGCCGAGACCGTCTCGGCCGCCAAGCTGTGGAACGCGCCCGAGCTGCCGATCGTGGCCCTGGGCGCGCGCCTCAAGCAGACTTCCCCCTCTGTCCGCATCGAACGGCTGGCTTAAGACATGACCGACATCACCGGCCTCTGCCCCGAGCGCTTCGCCCGCGTCCGCGACGCCTTCGAGGCCAACTTTCAGGACGGCGGTGAGCTGGGCGCGCGTTTTTCCTTCGCCATCGACGGCGAGATCGTCGTCGACCTGATGGGCGGCTACGCCGACCGCAAGCGCGAGGTCCCGTTCGGCCCCGACACCCTGACGGCCCTGTTCTCGACCACCAAGGCCGTGGCGGCGCTGATGGTCGCGCGCCTCGTGGACGAAGGGCGCCTCGCCTACGACCAGCGCGTCGCCGACGTCTGGCCGGAGTTTGCCCAGGCCGGCAAGCAGGACGTCACCATCGAGCAGGCCCTGTCGCACCAGGCGGGCCTGTCGGGCTTTCCGGACGAGACCGATCCGGCGATCTGGTTCGACTGGGACGCCACCTGCGCCAAGCTGGCGGCCATGGCCCCGCTGTTCCCGATCGGCTCGGCCAGCGGCTACCACCCGGTGACCTATGGCTACCTGGCCGGGGAGATCTTCCGCCGCGTCGACGGCCGCACGATGGGGACGGCGCTGCGCGAGGACATCTGCGCGCCGCTGGACCTCGATCTCTGGATCGGCCTGCCCGACAGCGAGCACGACCGCGTCGCCGACCTGATGCGCCCGACGGCCATGCCGCAATTCGGCGAGATCAACGCCGCCGTGACCGCGGCCTTCTTCAAGCCCTGGTCCTCGCCGGGCGGCAAGGGCGCGGCCGAGTGGCGGCGCGTCGAGATCCCCTCGGCCAACGGCCACGCCACCGCGCCGGCCCTGGCGCGGCTGATGGGGGCCCTGGCCAGCGGCGGGACCCTGGAGGGCCGCTCTCTGATCACCCCGGCCGGGATCAAGGCCGCCACTGCCGAGCGCATCCGCGGCCGGGACCTCGTCCTGCCCTACGAGATCAGCTGGGGCGCGGGCTTCATGCGCAACGAGCCGAACTTCTTCTACGGCCCGACGGCCGAGGCGTTCGGCCATTCGGGCTGGGGCGGCTCGTGCGCCTTCGCCGATCCGACGCGCGGCGTTTCGGGCGCCTATGTGATGAACAAACAGGGCAATGCGCTGATCGGCGATCCCCGCGCCGTGCGCCTGATCGAGGCGGCCTACGCTTCGCTCTAGGATCTCAGTTTCCCGACTCCCCCGGCGAACGCCGGGACCCAGGTTCAGCCGTGGCCTTCAGACTCTCTTGGCGCTTTCGAGCCTTATGATCTGGGCCCCGGCATTCGCCGGGGAAGTCGGGTTGGTGAGTTCGGGAAACTTCGGATGATGCGCGCTCTCGCCATGGCCATCGGGCTACTTGCCATTGCCGGCGCCGCGCACGCGCAGGAGCGCGACTTCTGCGCCGACCGGCCGGGCAAGGGCTCGCCCCCCTGCGTGCTCGACGAGGGCCGCTTCCAGGTCGAGGTCAGCGCGGCGGACGCGACGCTGGACAAGGACGACGGCGTCTCGACCCGCGACCTGGCCTATGGCGGGCTGGAGTTGCGGCTGGGCCTGACCTCTTCGCTCGAGGGGCAGCTAAGCTGGACTCCCCACGAGCGCGCGCGGACCAAGAGCCAGGGCGTGGTTTCGACCGTCTCCGGCGCGGGCGACCTAGGCTTCGCGGCGCGATGGTCGCTGAAGAACCCGGCGGGGGATGGCCTGTCCATCGCGGCGCAGCCCTTCGCCGTCGCGCCGACGGGGGCGGACGGGATCGGCGGCGGCGTCTGGCAAGGCGGGGTGATCGTTCCGGTCTCGATTCCGCTGAACGGTGACTGGTCGCTGAGCCTGTCGCCCGAGGTCGACGCTCGGCCCGACGCCGACGGCTCGGGCCGCCATGTGGGCTACGCCCTGGCCGGCGGCGTCGGACGCGCGGTGGGCGCGGTGAACCTGGGCGCCGAGCTCTGGGTCGATGTCGACGACGATCCGGCCGAGCGGGTGACCAAGGCCAGCTTCGACCTGACCGCCGCCTGGACGCCCAAGGCGCTGAAGGACGTCCAGCTGGACGCCTCGGCCTATGTGGGCCTGAACCGGAAGACGCCCGACCTGGAGCTGGTCGTCGGGATCGCCCGCCGCTTCTAGGCGGTCGCCAGCACCCGCGTCTTCTTCCAGGCCCCGTAGGCGAAGGTCGCCACGCCCAGCCAGATGAACACGAACGACAGCGCCCGCAGCGGCGTGAACGGCTCGCCGAAGGCCACGCCCAGCAGGAACTGCAGGGTGGGGGCGATGAACTGCAGGAAGCCCACCGCCGACAGCGGCAGGCGGCGCGCCGACCAGGCGAACAGGGCCAGCGGGACGACCGTGGCGGGGCCCGCCAGGGCCAGCAGGGCGGTGACGCCGGCGCCGGTCCCGAAGTGACCCTGGCCGCTGGCCTGCAGCGACAGCACATAGAGCAGGCCGGGCAGGGCCAGGTAGGCGCATTCGATGAAGAGGCCCGTCTGGGCGTCCGCCTTCACCTGCTTTCGCAGGATCGCATAGACGCAGAAGGTCAGGGCCAGGCCCAGCGAGACGATCGGCAGGTGGCCCAGGGCGATCGTCTGGATCGCCACGCCGACGGCCGCGAAGCCGATCGCCGCCTTGCCCTCGGTCGACATGCGCTCGCGGAACAGCAGGGCGCCGGCGGCCATGTTCATCAGCGGGTTGATGTAATAGCCGAGGCTGGCCTCGATCACGTGGCCGGCGTTGACCGCGAAGACGTAGATCGTCCAGTTGCCGAAGATCGCCAGGGTCGACAGGGCCAGAACGCCCAGGGTCTTGGGCTGGCGCAGCACCTGCGCCACCTGGCCGCCCTGCTTGGCGATCAGCACCAGGCCGCCGGCCCACAGCACCGACCACAGGGTCCGGTGGGCGATCATTTCCCAGGAGCCGACGCCCAGGCTGGCGAGCAGGTGGAAGTACAGGGGCAGGAAGCCCCACAGGGTGTAGCAGCCGATCCCGGCGATCAGGGCCGCGCGGCCTTCGTCTCTCGTCTCGTTCAGGCTCGCCGACATGGCGTCGTCCCCCAAAAGTAGGAATGGCATGGTCGAAATGAAAAAGGGCTCCCGGGACGTCTGCCCCGGGAGCCCTGATTGCCACCCGCTTGTTGCGGATGCTGGTTTCAGGCGGGGGTCTTTTGTTTGATCAGGCCCTTGTCATGCAGCAGCTGGGCGATCTGCACCGCGTTCAGCGCCGCGCCTTTGCGCAGGTTGTCCGAGACGCACCAGAACACCAGGCCGTTCTCGACGGTCGGGTCCTTGCGGATGCGCGAGACATAGACCGGGAACTCGCCCTGGGCTTCCTTGGGCGTGATGTAGCCGCCGTCCTCGCGCTTATCGACCACGACGACGCCGTCGGCCTCGCGCAGGATCTCGCGGGCTTCGTCCTCGTCCAGCGGGCTCTCGAACTCGACGTTCACGGCTTCCGAGTGGCCGACCATGACCGGCACGCGCACGCAGGTGGCGACCAGCTGGATGTTCGGATCCAGGATCTTCTGGGTCTCGGCGGTCATCTTCCACTCTTCCTTGGTGAAGCCGTCGTCCATGAAGACGTCGATGTGGGGGATGACGTTGAAGGCGATCTGCTTGGTGAACTTCTTGGGCGGCGGGGCCCCCAGGACGTAGACGCCCTTGGTCTGGTCCCACAGCTCGTCCATGCCTTCCTTGCCCGCGCCGGAGACCGACTGGTAGGTCGAGACGACCACCCGCTTGATCTTGGCCTCGTCGTGCAGCGGCTTCAGCGCCACGACCAGCTGCGCCGTCGAGCAGTTGGGGTTGGCGATGATGTTCTTCGGGATGCTGTTGACCGCCTCGGGGTTCACTTCCGGCACGACCAGCGGCACGTCCGGGTCCATTCGGAAGTGGCTGGAGTTGTCGATGACGATCGGACCGGCCGCACCGATCTTCTCGCCCCAGGCCTTGGAGATCGACCCGCCGGCGCTCATCAGCACGATGTCGACCTTGGAGAAGTCGAACTGCTCGAGGTCCTCGCAGCGCAGGATCTCATTGCCGAACGAGACCTCGACGCCGATGGATTTGCGGCTGGCGATGGCGTGCATCTTGTCCACGGGGAATTTCACTTCCTCGAGGATGTTGAACATCTCGCGGCCCACATTGCCCGTCGCGCCGACCACGGCGACCCGGTAACCCATCGCGCTCTCCTGAAAACTCTGGTCCGCGACAGATCGCGGAGCGGCGTTCCGTTACGCCTCATGCCCCCTTTTCGCAAGGCGAGGAAAGCTGGCCGGGAGATCAGGCGAGCTGCCCTGGCGCCTCAGGGCTGGCCGCCTTGCGCCGGCTTGGCCGGTTCGGGGGGCGTGTCGTCGAAGCTGAACTGGAACGGCACCGTGAGCTTCAGGCCATCCAGCGTGTCGCCCTCCTTGGTCCACGGGTTCATGCGCATCGCCGACGCCGCCTTGACGGCGGCCGCGCCGAAGTCGAGGCCGGTCGGGTTCTCGCGCGCGGCCTCGCAGTTGGCGAGCCGCCCCTCGGCGGTGACGACGCAGGTCGCCGCGCCCTGGCCGGACATCACCTTGGCCTTGATCGCGGCCTCCGGGTAGATCAGCGCCATGCCTTCGGCGGTAAGCGTCGCGGTCCAGTGCGGCTTGGTCAGCTTGCGATTGTCGGGCAGGGCGGGATCGCGGAAGCGGAAGGGCACGTCGACCTTGTAGTCGCGCAGCTTCTTGTCGTCGGGATCGACGGCGACCTGGAAGAGCTTCGACAGATCCTGGGCGGCGCGCCCGAAGCCCTTGCCGCGCGGCTCTTCCGAGATGACGTCGCAGGATCGCAGCTGGCCGGTCCTGACCAGGACGCAGCGCAGGGCGACCTGGCCGTGCGATGCGCCCGCCGCGCTCTTGGGCCAGGCCGCGTTGAGCTCGGCCTGGGTCGGAACGCGGGTCCAGGGCGGATCGAGGACGACCGGGGTGCTGTTGAAGTCCGAACCGGGGCTGGGGGCGCCCCAGTTGATGGGAATTTCGACCGTGCCGCCGGGCACGGGCTTGCCGCCACGGATCATCGGCGTCATGCGCAGCTGCGGGGTGATCTGCAGGCCCGCCGCGCCGAAGGCGTAGTCCTTGGGCGACTCGCTCAGGATCTTGCAGTTCTGAAGGAAGCCCTCGACCGTCACGTCGCAGCCGATCACGGCCCTGCCGCCGACGCCGTCTTCCAGCGCCTTCTTGGGGAAGACAC
>JAYRLX010000154.1:0-2952 GCA_041905125.1 Caulobacter sp.
GCTGCCGACCCTGGTCTGCAAGCACCTGGCGCCGCTCCTGCCCCGCCATGAACGCGGCGTGATCGCGGCGCTATCGGCCCGGGTCGGCAGCATAGGCGACAACCGCCTGGGCGGCTGGCACGCCTATCGCGCCAGCAAGGCGGCGCTGAACATGCTGATCCGCTGCCAGGCGATCGAGCTGTCGCGCGAGCGGCCGCTGGCCATCTGCGCCGCCCTGCATCCGGGGACGGTGGACACACCGCTCAGCGCCCCGTTCGCGCGCGGAGCCCAGTCGATCGCGACTCCGCGCGACGCCGCCGCCAAGCTTCTGAAGGTCGTTCACCAGTTGGAGGCCGCCGATAGCGGCGGGTTCTTCGACTACGACGGCGCGCCGATACCTTGGTGAGCTGACGGCTCCGTAGCCGCCCGCGCTGCGCGCGCCCCGCGCGATCTGCTACCGCTGACTCAATCATTCAAGGAGCAGACGATGCGGGTCGCGATGTTCTCGGCCAAGGCCTACGACCGGCGGTTCTTCGACGCCGCGAATGGCGCCTTCGGTCACCGCATCGACTATTTCGAGGCCCGCCTTGACGCCTCCTCGGCGCCGCTGGCCGTCGGCTACCCGGCGGTGTGCGTCTTCGTCAACGACCGCCTCGACGCGGCGACGCTGGAGGCTCTGGCGACCGGCGGGACCCGGACGGTGGCCCTGCGCTGCGCCGGCTTCAACAATGTCGACCTGGCGGCGGCGCAACGTCTGGGCGTCACCGTGGTGCGGGTGCCAGCCTATTCGCCGGAGGCGGTCGCGGAATTCACCCTTGGTCTTCTGCTAGCGCTCGACCGCAACATCCCACGCGCCTACGCCCGTGTCCGCGAGAACAACTTCGCCCTCGACGGCCTGATCGGCCGCAACCTGGCCGGACGCACGGCGGGCGTCGTCGGCACGGGGCGGATCGGGGCGCTGGTGGCGCGGATGCTGCGCCTGGGCTTCGGCTGCGAGGTGCTGGCCAGCGATGTCGTGCAGGATCCGGCGCTGATCGCCGCCGGCGTCCGCTATGTCCCGGTCAAGACCCTGCTGCGCGAAGCCGAGCTGATCTCGCTGCACTGCCCGCTGACGCCGGAGACGCGGCATCTGATCGACGACGCCGCCATCGCGGCGGCCAAGCCGGGCGTGCTGATCATCAACACCAGCCGGGGCGCGCTGATCGACACCACCGCCCTGATCGCGGGCCTGAAGTCACGGCAGGTGGGCGGCGTGGCGCTGGATGTCTACGAGCAGGAGGCGGACCTATTCTTCGAGGACCTGTCGAACGAGATCATCCAGGACGACCTGTTCCAGCGCCTGCTGACCTTCCCGAACGTGCTGGTGACCGGCCATCAGGCCTTCCTCACCGAAGAGGCGCTGACCGCGATCGCCGAGACGACGCTGGGCAATCTGGCGGATGTCGAGGCCGGACGACCGTCGGCGCACGCGGTCTCCGCGGACGCCGTCCGGCCGTCTCACTAAGGGCCCTCTTAGCCGGCCTTGGCCACCAGCGAGGCGCGCAGGCGGGCGGCGACGTCGCCCAGGGTGATGGCGTTCAGGGCGTCGTTGACCTCAAGGCGACCGGTGTGGTGGCTCTCGTGCAGCACGCGGCCGGTGAAGTCGGTGATGGCGGTGATGTGCTGGGCCAGCATGTCGACCATGTGCAGCTCGTGCATCACGGCCAGTCGATGTTCGGCGGGCACGACCTCGAGAATCTTGCCCAGCGCCACGTCCAGATGCCCGCACGCCACGGCCGCGATCGACATTTCCGTCGAGATCGCTTCCAGCACCGTCTCAACCTCTACCGGCGCCAAAGTCTCAGACATCCCATACCCCCTGTTTTGTAAGGCCGCAAAACAGCACACGCCCGCCGCGAGGGGCAAGACCTGGACATGTGCGGCCAATGATCGCGCCAAAGCGAGGTCATTGGCCGTCAACAACGTCAGATCGAAATGAAATGCAACCGGCGATCGCAACCTGAACGGCGGTGATCTAGACTTTCACGGGGGATAGTTGAGGTCTCACGCCGCTTGGCGCATTCCCCACGGATGGGCGGGGTAGAATTGGCTCATCATGCGGCCGACATAGGCGACCAGGCGCGGATAGCTTTCAGCCTCGCGCCGCAGCGGCGAGTCGAAGAACGGCGTCAGGATCGCGGCCAGCATGGCGAAGGCGATGGCGTCGACGCCGACGGGGTGGCTGTCGCGCATCAGATAGGTCTTGTCCTCCAGCAGTTCGTCCAGCGAACGCAGCGACAGACTGCCCAGCCAGGCGATCTCCTCGCGAAGGTGACGCCCGACGCCGACGGCGCGGATGTTGGCGCTGACCGCTTCCAGGAGACCCTGGCGAAGGTCGTCGCGCAGGTGCTCAGGCGCCTGGTCGAACCAGCGCGCCGGCCCCTTGGCGAAGTTGGCGGGCTCCAGGAAGCGGAAATAGCCCGAGACCCAGCCCAGTTGGTTCTCGATCATCCGCTCGATCGCCCAGGCCTGGGCGCGTTCCTTGGCGGTCAAGCCGATGTCCAGGTCGACGTTGTACTTCTGCTCGATATGGGCGCGGATGAAGGTCGAGTCGCCGATCGCCTGGGCGGCGTCCTCGATCCACGGCAACTGGCCCTTTGGCGCGGTCTCCCGGCTGCCGACCGTCTTGCGATACTCGAGGCCGGCCATCATCAGTTGGACCTCGGTCTTGGTCACATAGGGGCTGATCTCGGGCAGCCCGAACCCGGCTCCGGCGGCGAACAGCGTGATCATGGTCCCTCTCCGATCTCGAATGTCGTGATGACCACTTGCTACCGCCACCCTACTGCCAGCATGCTGTCAGTAGCGATCGCTGATATTCGAAGCCATGAGACGCGCCGAACGCCTTTTCCAGATCATCCAGATCCTGCGACGCAGCCGCGCGCCGGTGACGGCCGACGCCATCGCCGCCGAGCTGGAGACCTCCAAGCGCAG
>JAYRLX010000154.1:2962-8730 GCA_041905125.1 Caulobacter sp.
GCGACATCGCCGCCCTGGTCGGCCAGCGCGCCCCGATCCGCGGCGAGGCGGGCGTCGGCTATGTGCTGGAGGCGGGCTTCGACATGCCGCCCCTGATGCTGACGCCCGACGAGATCGAGGCGGCGGTGCTGGGCGCCCAGTGGGTGGCCGGACGCGGCGACCCGGTGCTGGCCAAGGCGGCCAAGGACCTGATCAGCAAGATCGCCTCCGCCGTGCCCGATCGCCTGCGCCCCTACGTGCTGGAGCCGGCGGCGGCCGCCTCGCCCGCCTGGAAGCCTGAAACGGACCGGATCGACGTCGCCCAGGTCCGCGCCTGGATCCACGCCGGCCGCAAGATCCGCCTCGACTACAGCGACGAGGCCGGCGCGGTCAGCAACCGCGTGATCTGGCCGGTCACGGTCGGCTATCGCGAGACCATTCGGATGATCATCGCCTGGTGCGAGCTGCGCGAGGCGTTCCGCACCTTCCGCACCGACCGCGTGGTCGGCGCCGAGTTCCTGGACGAGCGCCACGGCAAGCGGCCGGCGGTGCTGCGGGCCGAGTGGATCAAGTTCCGCGACGCCGAGATCGCCGCCTGGAATCTTCGGCAGAAGGAAGCCTGCTGACCCTCTAGATGCCGTGGCGTCTGGCGAAGGCTTCGAACAGGCTCGGCCAAGCGGCGACCGGCTTGTCCGGGGTGAAGCGCAGGCCGAAACCGTGGCCGCCCTCCTCGAAAACGTGCAGTTCGGTCGGGACCGCCTTGGCCTTCAGCGCCGTGAACATGGTTAGGGAGTTGGCGACCGGCACGGTCTTGTCGTCGGCCGCGTGCAGCAGGAACACCGGCGAGAGCCCCTCGCGCACCTGCTTGTCCGGCGACAGCACGGTCTCGCGATCCGGCGAGCCGTCGCGGGTCAGCAATTGCTTGCGCGAGCCGCCGTGGGCGATCGACAGGTCCAGGCTGATCACAGGGTAGATCAGGGCCGACAGGCTCGGCTTGGCCGAGAGCTGGTCAGCGGCGTCGACGGGGTCATAGGTTGGGGCGTCGAACCGCACCGTCAGATTGGCCGCCAGGTGTCCGCCAGCCGAGAAACCCATGATCGCCACCCGGTCGGGGGAGAAGCCCATGGCCGAAGCCCTCGAACGGACCAGGCGGATGGCCCGCTGGGCGTCCTGCAGCGGCGCGTCGCCGCCCGCCGCCCAGCCGTCGCCGGGCATGCGGTAGAACAGCACGAAGCAGGTGTAGCCGCTCTCGTTCAGCCGCCGGGCGGTCTCGTAGCCTTCCTTGTCCAGGACGACCCGCTCGTAGCCGCCGCCCGGGATCAGCATCACCGCCGCGCCGTTGGGCTTCTTGGGGCGGAAGACCGCCAGGGTGGGCTTGCGCGTGTGCGTTAGGGCCCGGTCGCGCGGACCGCCGGGCGTGGTGCGATCGATGATCTGCTCCTCGACCGTGACGCCCTCCCCGCCCGGCGCGCCGTTCGGCCAGAGGGTGATGATCTCGGTGGGATCGGCCGGCGCCGACTTGGATGGCTGCACGGCCGCCTCCGCCTTTCGCGCCGCCAGGGATCCCAGGACGCCGGTGACAAAGGCCGCAAGGGCGCCGCGACGGTTCAGCATGGGATCGAAGCCTTCTGACGGGATGTTGTGGGGCTGACCCTAAAGCGGCTCGCGCCGATTTGGAAACCGGTTTCCAGCCTGGCCTAGGCGGCCGCGAACCGTAGATGGTGCAGCACGATCCCGCTGGTGGTGGCGACGTTCAGCGAGTCGAAGCCGTTGGCCATCGGAACGCCCACCTTCCGCGCGCGCGCCATCACCTCCGGCGAAAGGCCAGGCCCCTCGGCACCCAGCAGCACGGCCGTGCGCGGCGCGGGCTTCAGGTGGGCCAGGATCTCGGAGGCCGAAGGGCTCAGCGCCAGGGCCTCGAAGCCCGTCCGCGCCAGGAGGTCGGCGATGTCCTCGCCGCGATCGAGCCGCGCCGTCGGGACCGACAGCGCCGCGCCGACCGACACGCGGATCGCCTTGCGGTACAACGGATCGCAGCAGTCGGCGTCGAGGATGATGGCGTCGGCGCCGAAGGCGGCGGCGTTGCGATAGATGCCGCCGATGTTGTCGTGATTGGCGATGCCGCACAGCACCAGCACCACCGCCCTTTCAGGCAGGCTCGCGAGCAGGTCCGCGGCGGAAACGGGCGCTGGCTTTCGCCCGACGGCCAGCACGCCGCGATGCAGGTGAAAGCCGGCGATGGCGTCCAACACGGCTTGGTCGGCGAAGTGGACCGGGACATCCTCGGGCAGCCCCGCGAAGACGTCCTCCAGCTTGTCCCGCCGCTTGGGGTCGATCAGCAGCGAGACCACCCGCTCGGGCGCGTCGCGCACGAACGCCCGCAGCACCGTCTCGCCTTCGGCGATGAACAGGCCCTCGCGTCCGACCAGGTCGCGCTCCTTGATCGACCGGAACGGAGCGACGGCGGGATCGTCGGGATCGGTGACGACGCGAAACTGGGGCAAGGCGGCCTCGAGGCGGGAGTTCAGCGCACCCCTCGTATCGGCAGGATCGCCAGACCGCCAGCCAGGGCCAGCGCCGCCGCGGTCAGGAAGAAGACGTGGTAGTCCATCCGGCTGGGCCCCAGCGCCCAGACGGCCAGGCCCGGCGCCAAGGCCTGGGGCAAGGTGTTGGCCAGGTTGATCACGCCCAGGTCCTTGCCCGCGTCGCGCTGTGACGGCAGCACCTGGGTCACCAGGGCGATGTCGACCGCGTAGAAGCACCCCGCCCCGCAGCCCAGAACGAAATAGGTCGCCAGCAGCAGCGGCCAACTCGGCGACATCGAGAAGACGATCATGGTCGCGGTGATCGCCAAGGCCGCGCCGAAGGCGAACAGCTTGCGCCGCCGGAGGCGGTCGGACAGCACCCCGCCCAGCATGGCGAAGGCGACATTCGAAACGGTGGAGACCGTCGTCAGGATCGCCAGTCCCTCCTCGGCGCGATGGCCAGGGAACAGGCGCGGATAGTCCAGGACGTCCTGCAGGAAGTAGAGCATGTAGTTCTGGGTCAGGCACAGGGCGACCAGCACCATGAACCGTCCCGCCCAGGCGAAGGCGAAGTCCGGATGCTTCCTCGGGTTCACCCAAAGACCCGCGAAAAAGGCGCCCAGCCGGAACGGCGGCACGCTGCTCTTGGGCAACGGCGGATCGCGCAGGCTGATCACCAGCGGCAAGAGCCCGATCAGCAGCGCCGCCGAGATCGCCGCATAGCGCTGACCCTCGACGACCAGGAAGCCGCCAATCAAGACTGCGCCAGCGGCCGTGCCCAGCGGATTGCCCAGGCTCTGGAACGCCGCGACAAGCCCCTTCTGCCCGTCGGGGACGCGATCGGGCATGACGGCCACCAGCGCCGAGAAGCAGAGATTGAAGGTCAGCTGGAACAGGATCATGCCGCCGACCAGGGCCGCCGGGGTCGTCGCGCGCATGATCGCCAGATAGGCCAGGGACGCGCCGATGGCGCCGACCACGATCCAGGGCCTGCGCCGGCCGAAACGCGAGGTGGTCCGGTCGCTGATCGCCCCGGCCAGAAGGTTGGCGATGCTGGCGACGATCGCGCCGTAGAAGGCGACCTGGCTCAGGACCACCGCCTTGCCCGCCGGGTCGATCGCCTGGGCTTTCAGCGGCAGCAGCACCTGGAGCAGAGGCTGGAACGACACGAAGGCGCCGATCTGCGCCAGGGTATAGGCGGCGATGAAACCCGCGCGCACCGGCTCCTTGGGCCGGGCCCGATCCTCTGGCCGCATATCATCTCCCCCCGAGCGCCCGATCGGCTTCGGCCGCCCAGATTCTTGAACCGGACCGGACAGGTCCGCGCGGTCTGCGCCGCGTCTCGCGGCACAGTGGCCGTGGCCGCCTTGCCGCACAAGGGCCACCATGCTGTCGTCCAGAGGTTTCCAACCGGCGCGCCATAGCTCTACGGTGCGCGGATTGGCGTGAGTCTCTCGAGGGGGCGAGGCGAACTATGGCTTCGGTGACGATCTACGACGTCGCCGCGCGGGCGGGCGTCTCGATCAAGACCGTCTCGCGGGTGATGAACAAGGAGCCGAATGTCCGGCCCGCCATGCGTGACCGCGTGCTGCAGGCCGCCGGCGAGCTGGGCTACAGCCCCAACCTCTCGGCGCGCAGCCTGGCGGGCTCGCGCTCGTTCGTGATCGCCGTGTTCGTCGACGCCGCCCTGACCATCGATCATTGGCGCAGCGAGCGCGGCGCGGACTATCTGAGCCGCATCCAGCTGGGCGCGACGCTGGAGTGCCGCGACGCCGGCTACCACCTGCTGATCGAGCTGATCGACCACGAGGGCCCGCAGGTCCGCCAGGAAGTCGCGGCCCTGCTCGCCGCCCTGAAGCCCGACGGCGTGATCCTGACGCCGCCCTCCTCGGACAACCCCGTGGTGCTGGAACTGCTCGACAAGGCCGGCACGCCCTATGTGCGCCTGGGCCCCGAGCGGGCGGAAGGCCTGGGGCCGCGCGTGCACATGGACGACGTCGCCGCCGCCCGCGAGATGACCGAGCACCTGATCGGCCTGGGCCACAAGCGCATCGGCTTCATCGTCGGCGAACCGCGCTACGGCGCCAGCCAGGCGCGGCGCGAGGGCTATCTGGCGGCGATGAAGGCCCATGGCCTGCCGGTCTCGGAGGGCTTGGTGCGCCAGGGCGACTTCACCTTCCAGTCCGGCATGGCCGAGGCCAAGGCGCTGTTGGCCCTGCCCGATCGCCCGACAGCGATCTTCGCCAGCAACGACGACATGGCCCTGGGCTGCGTCGCCGCCATCGCCGAGGCGGGATTGATGACGCCGGGCGACGTGTCGGTGGCCGGCTTCGACGACAGCCCCAGCGCTCGTTTCAGCCGCCCGCAGCTGACGACCGTCCGCCAGCCGGTGGCGGAGATGTCGTCCGTCGCCGCGAAACTGCTGATCGCCCAGGCCAAGACGAACGAGGCCTCGGAGCGTCCGGAAGACATTCTGCTGCCGTTCGAGCTGATCCACCGCGCCTCGACGGCGCCGCCCCCGCGCTAGAGCGCCTTAGGGCAGACCTGAGTGCGAACGCGCGCTTAAGACCTGCGCGCTCAGCGCCCCGGTCGGGCGTAGGCCGCGATGCGCGCCTGGGCGGTGTGGACCGCGTTGTCGCCGAACGCATCCTCGGCGAACGCCTCGCCGCGCGACCGCACCGTTTCGCCGCCCAGGCGGAAGGCGCCCACGCGCTCCGACAGGTCGGACGCTTCGCTCCGGAGAGCCTGGGTGGCCTGGGTGGATTGGGCCACCATGGCCGCATTGCGCTGGGTGACCTGATCCAGCTGGTTCACGGCCGAATTGACCTGGCTCAGAGCCGAAGCCTGCTCGCTGGTGGACGCCGCGATCGCCGTGATCATCTCCCCGATGCCGCCGACCTTCGCGACGATGCCGCGCAGCGCCCCGCCGGTCTGGCCCACCAGTTCGACGCCCTCGCCCACCTGGCGGCTCGACTCGGTGATCAGCGACTTGATCTCCTTGGCCGCCTCGGCCGAGCGCTGGGCCAGGGCCCGAACCTCTTGGGCCACGACCGCGAAGCCCTTGCCGGCGTCGCCCGCCCGCGCCGCCTCGACGCCCGCGTTGAGGGCCAGGAGGTTGGTCTGGAAGGCGATCTCGTCGATCACGCCCAGGATCTGGTTCACCTGCTGCGACTGGGCCTCGATCTTCGTCATGGCCTCGGCGGCGCGGCTGACCACGTCGCCCGAGCGCTGGGCCTCGGCGCTGGCCTCCTCGACGCGCCGTGT
>JAYRLX010000155.1:0-8721 GCA_041905125.1 Caulobacter sp.
GAGAACCTGCTGGATGCTACCGAGAGCGGCGCGCGCCTGTTCCAGCCGCTGGACCTGGAGCGCCAGGGTTTCTTCGTCGGGCCCGAGGGCGAGGTGCTGGTTGATCCCGGCCATCCGCGCTTCGCAACCGGGCGCGGCCCGGCGCTGTTCGAGAGCGATGGCCAACCGGCTCCGGCGGCGCGCCGGATCCAGCAGGCTCTGGGCCGCCTGCAGGCCGGCGTGCGCGACACCGACGCCTTCATCCAGACGCTGCTAGCCTATAGGCTGGTCGAGCCGATTGACATCGACCTGTCGTTCGACGACGGCCGCAGCCTCAGCCTCGGCGGCCTCTATACCGTCAGCCTGGATGCTATGGGCGAGCTCGACGACGCGGCCGCCCTGCAGCTGTTCCGGAGCGGCCAACTGCAGCTGGCTTACGCCATGGCCGGCTCGCTGAAGCAGCTCTCCCGCCTGGCGGCGCTGCGCAACGACAGGCTGGCCGCGTGACGGCGAACGCGGCGGCGCCGATGCGTGTCGTCGAAGCCGAGGCGCTGGCGGGCATGGATCCGGCGTCTTTCAACCGCCAGATCATGGGCGCCTGCGAACCCGTTCTGCTGCGCGGGGTCTGCCGCCCGTGGCCGGTGACCCGCCAGGCCGCCCAGGGCTGGGATGGGCTGGTCACCTATCTGTCACGCCTGGACGCGGGGCGCTCGGGCGAAGCCTTCATCGGCGCGCCGGCGATCGCCGGGCGCTACGACTATGGCGAGGATCTGGAAGGCTTCAACTTCCGGCGCGAGTCCCTGACCGCCGGGCAAGCCCTGCAGCGCATCGGCGCGGCCGCCGCCGATCCCACCCTGGACAGCGTCTATCTGGGGTCGTTGCCGGCCGACGACTACTTCCCAGCCTTCGCGATGGAGAACCCGGTCAGCTTCCTGCCGCCGCCGGCGCGGCCGAGGCTGTGGCTAGGCAACGCCAGCCGCGTCGCCTGCCACTATGACGCCTTCGACAACCTGGCCTGCGTGGTCGCGGGGCGCCGCAGGTTCACGCTCTATCCGCCGGACGCGATCGGCGACCTCTATGTCGGTCCGATCGACCACACCATGGCCGGGCAGCCCGTGGCGCTGGCCGCCGGCGCGCCGCCGAACGATCCCCGCTATCCTCGTTTCGCCGCCGCCAAGGCCCGCGCCCTGGTCGTCGAACTTGAACCGGGCGATGGCCTCTACCTGCCCAAGCTGTGGTGGCATCAGGTCGAGGCCTTGGAGCCGCGCAACCTGCTGGTCAACTACTGGTGGGATGGGTTCGCGATGGGGCCCGATGCGCCCTATGCGGCCATGATGCTCGCCATGATCACCCTGGCCGAGCGCCCCGAGGCCGAGCGCAAGGCCTGGCGGGCCTTCTTTGATCACTATGTCTTCCGCCCCGACGGCCATCCGCTGGCGTATTTGCCGGAAGAGCGACGCGGCGCCCTGGGCTCGCTGGCGGGCGACGCCTATGGCCGGATCCGCGCCTTCGTGATGCGAACGCTGAGGGGCGGGTAGAGCGCCGGACAAGCCGACGCCCTCGAAGCCTACCGGCCGTCGAGCGGGAACTCGAACACCGTGACCGAGGTCGGCGCGGCGGTCAGGCGGCAGCCCGACAGCTTCGCGCTGCTCTCGGCGATCGTGACGCCCGCCGGCTGGCCGACCTTGTTCTCGGCTTTCAAGGAAGCGCCCGTGAGCACCCACTTGCGGCCCACGCTCTTGGCCTTCAGCGCCTTCAGGTTCAGGGCGACGGTCTGCGCGTCGTAGGTGGCGTTGACCACCCCGATGCGCAGCGCCTTGCCGTCGGGGCTGAGGCCCGCGATCACGTCCAGCGGATAGGTGGAACTGCCAGCGCGAACCTGCGGATGGGCCGAGCCGACCACGTATTTCGGCGCGGGCTGGGGCGACTGGCCATCGACCGCCAGCGGCGTGACGCCCGCGCCAAACCGCTCGCCATAGAGTTTGAACACCAGCCCCGTGGCGTTCATCGCCGAGGTCGTGGGCGTGATGTCCATGGTCGAGGCCCCGGTGGTGAACGCCGACATGGTCAGGAAGTCAGTGTGGCGCAGCATCTCCTGCAGCACCATGGCGTAGGCCAGCGAGGACTTCAGATTGACCTGGCCGAAATAAGCGTACTCATCGATCGACAGGAAGATGTTCTTGTCCTTCATCGCGGGGAAGCGCGACTGGTAGATCTTCCACTCCTCGGCCTTCATCCGGACGTGGTTGGAGGGCGAGCGGGCCCATTCCATCAGTTCAACGTCAGCCGGCGCGTTGGGGCGCTCCTCGGGTCGGTCGTACCAGTGCTCGGAAATGCCGTCGAAATTGCCCCAGGCCTTGGCCAGGAAGCCGCCGGTCCAGTCCTCTTCGGTCCCGAACTTGTGGGCGATGCTTTCCAGCGACGGGTTCTCCTTGACGTCGCGGGGGTGCAGCTGATCGGGCATGGCGCCCGAGGCGATCAGGGTGATGCTCGGATCCACGGCGCGCATCGCGGCGGCGAAGTGGTTGTGCTTGATCATGTAGTAGTCGAGCGAGGTCTTGCCGATCTGCCACCAGCCGTAGGGCTCGTTGCCGATGTTCCAGAACTTCACGCGATAAGGCTCGGGATGGCCGTTGGCGGCGCGTTTGGCGCCCCAGTGACTGGTCGCCGGGCCATTGATGTACTCGACTTCCTCGGCGGCCGAATTGGCGTCGCCCAGGCCGGCGTTGACGGTGATGTAGGGCTCGACGCCGATGATCTTCGTCAGGTCCAGCCACTCGTCCATGCCGATGTCGTCAGGCTGCATGGCGCTCCAGGCGTGGTCGAACATCGGCGGGCGCTTGTCGCGCGGGCCGATCGCGCTGTGCCAATCCCAGTCCGACAGAAAATTGCCGCCGGGCAGTCGCCAGAAGCCGGAGTTCAGCGACTTGGCGATGGCGGTCGTATCGGCGCGCCAGCCGCGGATGTTGTCGGAGGGCATCAGCGAGACCGCGCCGACCTTGAACTGGCCCTGGCCCTGGCCCGTGATCTCCAGCCGTGCGTCGGTCGCGTCGGCGGTCGGAGTGAAGCTGAAATCGACGCGCTTCCAATCGGCGCTCGGCGCGGAAAGGCTGACCGTCTGCCGGTCCGCTGGGCCAGGGCCCCAGACCAGGGTCACCTCGACCTTGGCGCTCGGATCGCCCGCGAGCTGGACATAGCCGTCATAACGCTTGCCCTTGGCCAGGCCGATGCCGGACTGGGACAGACCGCGCTTGCTGGCGGCGTCCACTGCGACGGTCGGGGTCTGGGCGCCGACATAGGGCGCCTTGGTGTCCATCACGACGACATCGTCGCCGCCGACGGGGCGCCACTTGCGGTACGAGACGCCCGGCCGCCCCTCGGCGTTCATCGGGGGAGGCGTGTCCCGAGCCTGCGGGACCACCGGATAGTAGAACTTGCGGTCATCCAGCATCTCGGCCCAGAGGGTCCGGGCCACCAGGCCGCCGATCGGCTCGATGAACATGCCGTATTCGTACTTGGTCACCGCCGCGGCGCGGCGGGTTCCGTCGATATCCACCTTGATCGGCGTCGTCGGCGCGGCCCCCGCCGCTCCCGCCAGAGTCCAGACCATGCAGGCGCTGGCGATCAGTCTGTAACGCATCGAACCCTCCCTATTACTCAGTCTATTTTTCTCGACCTTAGGTCGACGAAGCGGGGCAGGCGAGTCTGATTTTTGCGTGAAAATGCTCGTTATACGACGTTCGTTGGAATTCCAACGGTGGAGGCGGCGACCGAAAGGCGATTGACGCCCGTCCGTTTAAGCGGACAAAAGGTAACGCTCACATCAAGATCGCCGAGCGAAGCGCTCAGGGGCGGCCAGGAGGACGGGATGGATACACAGCGCGACTCGAAACAGATGGCGCGGCGCAGCGGAATTCGCGCGCTGATGATAGCGGCCTGTGTTCTGGCCACGCCCGCGACGGTTTTGGCCCAAGTCGGCACCAAGGCGCCGCCGGTCGTGGCCGGGGCCAAGCCGGTCACCATCGAGCGCATCAAGGTTCATTCCGTCGCCATCGAGGGCAACCTGGAAGGCGAGAGCGCCGATCGCGACGTGCTGGTCGTCCTGCCGCCGGGCTACGCCGCCAATCCGAAGAAGCGCTATCCGGTCGTCTACGCCCTGCATGGCTATTCCATCGGCGCCGAGCAGTGGAGCCGCGAGATCCACGTGCCCCAGACTGTCGAGGGCGCGTTCGGCAAGGGCGTGGCCGAGATGATCGTCGTGCTGCCCGACAGCAAGACCCTTCATAACGGCTCCATGTATTCGAGCTCGCCGACCACCGGCGACTTTGAGACCTTCGTCTCCCGCGACCTGGTGGCCTATGTCGACCAGCACTACCGCACCATCCCGAAGCGCGAGAGCCGGGGCCTGGTCGGCCACTCGATGGGCGGCTACGGCGCCAGCCGGATCGGCATGCGCCATGCCGACGTGTTCGGCGCGCTCTACATGATGAGCCCCTGCTGCCTGTCGCCCCGCGAACCGGGCAAGGTCGATCCTGAAGCCGCCGCGACCCTGGCCGCGATCAAGACTCCGGAGGAGGCGACCAAGCTGCCCTGGGGCCTGCGCGCCCAGCTCGCGACGGCCGCGGCCTGGTCGCCCAACCCCAAGCGTCCGCCGCTCTATCTGGACCTGCCGGTCGAGAACGGCGCGGTGCGGACCGACGTCCTGGCCAAGTGGGCGGCCAACGCGCCCCTGGCCTTTGTCGACCAGTATATCGGCAATCTGCGTCGCTATAAGGCGATCGCAATGGATGTCGGCGACCGTGACGGCCTGAAGGACGATGCGGCCAAGCTGCATGAGGTCTTTGATCGCTACGGCCTGGCCAACAGCTTCGAGATCTATCCGGGCGACCACACCAGCGACGTGGCGATCCGGTTCCAGGACTATGTGCTGCCGTTCTTCGGCAAGAACCTCCAGGCGCGCTGAGCGGCTTTGCGGAGTATGCGTATGAAACAGCGTTCCTGTCTGGCCGCGGCCCTCGCCGTCACGCTTCTGGCCTCCGCGTCCGGCGTCGCCTTGGCCGATCCTCTGGCGCCGACGGGTCGCTGGAGCGCCTATAGCCGCGCCGCGGCCCAGACTCCGCCGATGGGCTGGAACAGCTGGAACGCCTTCACCAGCGATCTCGACGAGGACAAGGTCATGGGCTCGGCCCAGGCCCTGGTCGACACGGGCCTCGCGGCCAAGGGCTATCGCTATGTGAACCTCGACGACGGCTGGTGGCTGAAGCGGCGAGAGTCGGACGGCCGCATGATCGCCCGCGCCGCCCGCTTCCCGTCGGCCGCGACGCCCGATGGCGCGACCAGCTTCCGACCGCTGACCGATCGCTTGCATGGCATGGGGCTGAAGGCCGGGATCTATTCGGACATCGGCCGCAACAGCTGCGGCCAGGTGTTCACCTCGACCTTCCCGAACCAGCCGGAGGGCAACGTCGCCGAGCGCGAGGTCGGGCTATACGGCCACGTCGACCAGGATATCGCCCTCTATTTCGCCGAATGGGGCTTTGACCTGATCAAGGTCGACGGCTGTGGCGTGCGCGGTCTGCCGGCCAGCGACAAGCGCGTCCAGGCCGGCCAGTATCGCGCGCTCGAGCCGATCATCGACATCGACTCCCTGGGCCGCACCGACATCGTCAAGGTGCGCGACCTCTACGAAGAGGTCGGCCGCGCGCTGGACAAGCACAATCCTGACGGCGACTTCGTCTTCTCGCTCTGCATCTGGGGCTCGGCCGACGTGCGGTCGTGGGGGAAGAATGTCGGGGCCATGTCGCGGACCAGCGAGGACATCTCGCCGACCTGGGGCCGCATGCTGCACAACCTCGACAGCGTCTCTCGCCGCCCGCTCTACGCCCATCCGGGCACGTGGAACGATCCGGACATGCTGTTCGTCGGCAAGGGTGACTTCGACGTCAGCCATCTGGAAGCGGCGCGCTCGCACTTCGCCCTGTGGGCCATGGTCAACGCGCCGCTGCTGATCGGCTATGACCTGCGCCAGACGACGCCGGCGCTGCTGGACATCCTGGGCGCCCGCGAGGTGATCGCCCTGAACCAGGATCCGGCCGGCAACCAGGCGGTGCTGGCCTACGACTCCGACGACGTCTCGATCTTCGTGAAGACCCTGGCGAACGGCGACAAGGCCGCGGCGATCTTCAACCGGACGTCCGCGCCGCTGGAGGTCGTGCTGACGGCCGAACAGCTGAAGTTCCTGGCCAAGACCGACATCGACCTGACCAACCTCTGGACCGGCGAGCAGGTCCGCTTCCAGGGCGAGCGCAAGTTCAAGCTGGAGCCGCGCCAGACCCTGCTATTCCGCGCCAAGGGGACGCGTCGCTTGGCCGATGGCCTCTTCCTGTCCGAGCAGCCCGGCGCGGTGAACCCGGCCGTGGATGGCGTCGTCACGCCGATCGCCGATCCGATGATCCATCGCGCGCCGCTGCCCTGGCGCAATACCCGCGGCTTTGGCGAGCGTCCACGTTATGGCGGGTGGGGCGGGGCGCAGGCCGACCGCACGCCCTTCGACCAGGAGTTGGCGATCGCCGGCCGCGCCTTCGACACCGGGATCGGCGTCCTGGGCAATTCGCGCCTGGAGGTCCGCAACACCGGTTTCCGACGCTTCACCGCCACCGTCGGCGTCGATGACTCCGCCGTCGATAAGGCGCGGATCGTGACCTTCGAAGTCTATGGCGATGGCAAGCGATTGGCGCGCTCGAAACCGGCCAAATGGGGCCAGGCCGCGCAGGATCTGGATGTCGACGTTTCAGGCGTGAAGCTGATCGAATTGGTCGCCCGGACGAGCGGGCAGGGCAATGCCGATCCGGTCACCTGGGGCGACGCAGCCCTTAGGCGTTGAGGCCGAATTGACGCTCCAGGATGGGGCATATACTCAGACAAGATCATCCTAGAGGCGTTCGCGAAGTCGGCATGTGTCCCGGCCAAGCGAGCGCCTCATAGACTTTGCAGGACTACCCATGTCGTCTCCGTCTGGCGCCGCTCCCAAGCTTCGTTCGCGTGCGTGGTTTGACAATCCGGACAACATCGACATGACGGCGCTTTATCTGGAGCGCTATCTGAACTTTGGTCTGACGCTGGAGGAGCTGCAGTCTGGGCGTCCGATCATCGGCATCGCCCAGACCGGGTCGGATCTTTCGCCGTGCAACCGCCACCACCTGGTGCTGGCCGAGCGGGTGAGGGAAGGGATCCGTAGCGCGGGCGGCATCGTGCTGGAGTTCCCGGTCCACCCGATCCAGGAGACGGGCAAGCGGCCGACGGCGGGCCTGGACCGCAATCTGTCGTACCTCGGTCTGGTCGAGCTGCTCTACGGCTATCCGCTGGACGGGGTGGTGCTGACGATCGGCTGCGATAAGACGACGCCGGCTTGTTTGATGGCGGCGGCGACGGTGAACATCCCGGCCATCGCGCTCTCGGTCGGTCCGATGCTGAACGGCTGGCACAAGGGTCAGCGCACGGGGTCGGGCACCATCGTCTGGAAGGCCCGCGAGATGCTGGCGGCCGGCGAGATCGACAACGCCGGCTTCATCAAGCTGGTGGCCAGCTCCGCGCCCTCGACCGGCTACTGCAACACCATGGGCACGGCCACGACCATGAACTCGCTGACCGAGGCCCTGGGCATGTCGCTGCCCGGCTCGGCGGCGATCCCGGCCCCGTACCGCGACCGGCAGGAGAACGCCTATCGCACGGGCCTTCGCATCGTCGAGATGGTCCACGAGGACCTGAAGCCCTCGGACGTCCTGACCCGCGAGGCGTTCCTCAACGCCATCGTCGTCAACTCGGCGATCGGCGGCTCGACCAACGCCCCGATCCACCTCAACGCTCTCGCCCGCCACGTCGGCGTCGAGCTGACGATCGACGACTGGCAGGACAAGGGCGAGGAGGTGCCGCTGCTGGTCAACCTGCAGCCGGCCGGGGAATATCTGGGCGAGGACTACTACCGGGCCGGCGGCGTGCCGGCGGTGTTTGGCCAGCTGATCGAGCAGGGGCTGATCCACGAGGACGTGAAGACCGTCTCGGGCCAGACGATCGGCGAGCAGTATCGCGGCGTTGCGATCGAGGACGAGGACGTGATCCGGCCGTTCTCGCGGCCGCTGGTCGAGCGGGCGGGCTTTGTGGTCATGCGCGGCAACCTCTTCAACTCGGCGATCATGAAGACCAGCGTGATCAGCCAGGAGTTCCGCGAGCGCTATCTGTCCAACCCCGACGACCCGGACGCCTTCGAGGGCGTGGCGGTCGTGTTCGACGGCCCCGAGGACTATCACCACCGGATCGACGATCCGTCGGTGGGGATCACCGCCAACTCGATCCTGTTCATGCGCGGGGCCGGTCCGGTCGGCTATCCCGGCGCGGCCGAGGTGGTGAACATGCGCGCCCCCAACTACCTGATCAAGCAAGGCGTCCATCAGCTGCCCTGCATCGGCGATGGCCGCCAGTCGGGCACCTCGGGCTCGCCGTCGATCCTCAACGCCTCGCCCGAAGCCGCGGTCGGCGGCGGCCTGGCCTTGCTCAAGACCGGCGACAAGGTCCGCTTTGACCTGCGTAAGTCGCGGGTCGACGTGCTCGTTGCGCCCAGCGAGATCGTCGAGCGCCGCAAGGCCCTGGAAGCGGCCGGCGGCTATCCCTATCCCGAAAGCCAGACCCCCTGGCAGGAGCTCCAGCGCAACGTCGTCGGACAACTCGAAACCGGCGCCGTCCTCG
>JAYRLX010000156.1:0-8696 GCA_041905125.1 Caulobacter sp.
GATCTCCAGCGCCGCCTGCTCGACCGCCTCGGCGAAGGCCAGCCGTCCAGGCAGGGCGCTCGAGGCTGCGGCGAGCTTGCGGACAGCGGACTTCAGGGCGTCGGCGCGGGGGTCACGGACGCGGTAGATGCGGTGGCCGAAGCCCATCAGCCGGTCACCGCGCGCCAACGCCTTCTCCAGCCAGGGGCGCGCGTTGGCCGGCGTACCGATCGCATCCAACATCTCGATCACCGGTCCCGGCGCGCCGCCGTGTAGCGGCCCCTTCAGCGCCGAGAGCCCAGCCAGCGTCGCCGAGGTCAGGCCGGCGCGCGTGGAGGCGACGACACGGGCGGCGAAGGTCGAGGCGTTCAGGCCGTGATCGCAGACGGTGACGAGGTAGGCGTCCAGGGCGGCGGCCTCGGCGTCCGACGCCGGCGCGCCACGCGTCATGCGCAGGATGTCGGCGGCGTGGGACAGGGACGGATCAGGCGCGACCGCGCTCTGGCCGGCCGCGACACGCAGCACGGCGGGGGTGAAGACGGCGGGGGCGGCGATCAGCAGCAGGGCGGTCGAGAGGTCGTCGCCGTCGGGCAGGCGCGCCAGCAGGGCGCGCATGGCCTCGACCGGATCGCGGCGCGCCAAAGCCTCGTCGAGGGCGGCAACCTCCGCGAAGGCGCGAACCCGAGCCTCGCCAAGGGCTGGAGCGAGATCGCTCGGCGCGTCCTCGAAGAAGCCGTCGAACAGCAGATGAGCGGCGTCTTCGTAACGCGTGTGGCCCGAGAGATCCTCCACGGCGTAGCCGCGGATTACGAGACGCCCCCGGGCGCCGTCTACATCGGACAGGACAGTGTGGGCGGCGACGACGCCTTCAAGACCATCGGACATGAGCGGTTTCCTTTCATCGTGAAAAGACGCTCACAAAGCTTGATCGTCAATCTTGATCAATATAATCAATCTATATGGCCGATTGGATGGATGCGGAGCAGGTTCTGGAGCGACTGGGGATCCGGCCGCAGACGCTCTACGCCTATGTCAGCCGGGGACGGATCGAGGCGGTCGCTCATCCGCGGGATCCCCGCCGCAGCCTCTATCGCGCCTCGGACGTCGCCGCCCTGGCTCAGAAGAAAGCGCGCGGTCGGCGCGCGGCCGATGTCGCCGCCGAGGCCATCGCCTGGGGCGAGCCCGTCCTGCCGTCGGCGATCACCACCGTCGCCGGAGGGCGGCTGTGGTATCGCGGCCGCGACGCCGTCCAGCTCGCCGAGCAGGGCCTGACGCTGGAGAACGTCGCCCGCCTGCTAAGGCGGGGACATGGGGTCGCCCTGAAGGCCGCCCGCCAGATCGAGCCGCTGATTGGCGACACCGCGCGCCAGCGCCTGTTCCTGACCTTGGCGACAAGGGCC
Organism: Caulobacter sp.; assembly: GCA_041905125.1. Taxonomy (GTDB): domain Bacteria; phylum Pseudomonadota; class Alphaproteobacteria; order Caulobacterales; family Caulobacteraceae; genus Caulobacter. The sequence goes on from JAYRLX010000156.1 coordinate 1,380, forward strand.
GGGCGAGAACCCCCAGCGCGCGGCCGCGCGCCCCGGGCCGTGGCGATGGAAGCCGCCGATCTCCTGGACGCGATCGTCGATGCGGCGACCGGTCAAGCCGGCGAAGGTCCCGCCCACCTGCGCTTCGCGGCGGCCTGGGGTCTCGACGCTCGGGGGGCGGATCTCGTCCGGCGCACCCTCGTGTTGCTGGCGGATCACGAACTGAACGCCTCGACCTTTGCGGCGCGGGTAGCGGCCTCGACCGGCGCATCCTTATCGGCGGCGTGTCTTGCCGGGCTCTCGGCGCTTTCCGGACCGCTGCACGGCGGCATGGCCGCGCGGGTCGAGGCCTTCGTCGAGGAGGCCGAGCGGCGCGACGCCGCCCAGGCCGTGGCGGCGCGCCTGTCGCGGGGCGCGTCCATGCCGGGCTTCGATCATCCGCTCTATCCGGATGGCGATCCTCGCGCCGCGGCGTTGCTGGCGGCGTTCGAGCCCCCCGCCCTCCTGACCGAGCTGCGCGCCGCGACCGAACGGGCCACCGGTCTGTCGCCCAATATCGACTTCGCGCTGGTCAGCCTCGCGCGCGCGCTGAGCCTCCCAGCGGACGCCCCCTTCATCCTGTTCGCGACCGCCCGGAGCGCCGGCTGGACCGCCCACGCGATCGAACAGTTGCAGAGCGGTCGCCTGATCCGCCCCAGGGCGCGCTACATCGGTCCCGCGCCGGAAAGCTATTCGCCCTCTTCCTCGTCATAGCCGACCAGCCGGAGCGCCCGGGCCGGCAGGCCTTCCAGCTCGCACCAGCGCTCCAGCGCCTCCTCGCGGCCGTGGGTGATCCAGACCTCGCCCGGACGAAGCTCCGACAGCGTGCCGGTCAGCTCGTCCCAATCGGCGTGATCGGACAGGATCAGCGGCAGCTCGACGCCGCGCTGGCGAGCCCGGGCCCGCACCCGCATCCAGCCCGAGGCGAAGCAGTCAACCGGATCGGGGAAGCGGCGCGACCAGCGGTCGGCCACGGCGCTGGGCGGTGCGATGACGATCTGGCCGGCGAAGGCCTCCTTTGGCCCCGACGCGGTGGCGGGCGCCAGCGGACCCAACGCGACGCCATGTGCTTCGTAGAGCGCGTTGAGCCGCTCCAGCGCGCCGTGAACGAAGATCGTCTTGTCCCAGCCCGCCTCGCGCAGCAGCCGGATCACCCGCTGGGCCTTGCCCAGCGCATAGGCGCCAACGATGTGGCAGCGGTCGGGGAACTGCTCCACCGAGGCCAGCAGGCTGCGGATCTCGCCGGCGTCGTCGGGATGGCGAAACACCGGCAGGCCGAAGGTGGCTTCCGTGATGAACACATCGCAGGGCACGGGCTCGAAGCGCGCGCAGGTCGGATCCCGCCGGCGCTTGTAGTCCCCGGAGACGACCATGGTCAGGCCTTTCCAGCGCACCACCGCCTGGGCCGAGCCCAGGACGTGGCCGGCCGGAACCAGCGTCACCTCCACGCCATCGCGGGCGTAGGTCTGGCCATAGGCGACAGCCTCGCGCCGGCCGGCGAAGTCCTCGCCATAGCGAACGGCCATGATCGCCAGGGTCTCGGGCGTGGCGACGGCGACGCCATGGCCAGCCCGGGCGTGGTCCGAGTGTCCATGGGTGATCACCGCCCGGTCCACGGGGCGGACCGGGTCGATGTAGAAGTCCCCCGGCGGGCAGTAGAGGCCTCCGGGCCGGGGACAGAGAAGATCTTCGGGCTTGATCACGGCTGGATATGACAACGCCTAAGGGGCTAAGCCTATCCCTCTTGAGGGAGACGGCATGAGCGACAACGAACAAAGCCGCCTGATCGCCACGGCGATGAATGAAGGCAGTCCGCAGGCCCGGGCCCTGGGCTTCTCCACGCTGGAGATTGGCGAGGCCACGGCCTTGCTGAAAGTTCCCTACCGTCCAGAGATCGTCGGCGACCCCGAGACGGGCGTGATCGCCGGCGGGGTGGTCACCACCCTGCTGGACCACGCGAGCGGGCAGGCGGTGCACGCGGCGCTGGAGGCCTGGACGTCGATCGCGACCCTGGACCTGCGCATCGACTACATGCGGGCGGCCGAGCCGGGCCTCGACATCCTGGCGCGCGCCCACTGCTACAAGCTGACCCGCTCGGTCGCCTTCGTCCGCGCCGTGGCCTACGACCGCGATCCGGAGGATCCGGTGGCGACCGCCCAGGCGACCTTCATGCTCGACTCCAGCGCCGGCAAGAAGCCAGGCGCCAACCTCAAGCCGTCGCGGACCAGCCGCGCCCAGACCGGAGGAGCCGATCAATGAGCGACGCTGACACCCGCCTGGTCTCGATGCTGGACTCCATCCCCTATGCGCGGTTCCTGGGCGTGCGCGCCGAGCTGGCCGGGGACGAGATGACCGCCATCCTGCCCTTCGCCCAGCACATCGTCGGCAATCCGATGCTGCCGGCCATCCATGGCGGCGTTCTGGGCGCCTTCATGGAGATGACGGCGCTGGCGCAGCTCTCGGCCGCCGCGCCGATGAAGCGCCAGCCGCGCACGATCGACGTCTCGATCGAGTACCTGCGCTCGGGACGCCCCCTGACCACCTACGCCCGCGCCAGCATCAAGAAGCTGGGTCGACGGATCGCCAACGTCCACGTCGAGGCGTGGCAGGAGACCCGCTCGGCCCCGATCGCCACCCTGCGCGGCCTCTTCCTCGTGGCGCCGAGCGAGGACGGCGCTTGAAGCCTTCGCGGAAGGGCGGGAAGGCGGTCGCCAAAAGCGACCTGCCGTCAAAGACCTGCCTGACCTGCGGCCGCCCATTCACGTGGCGGAAGAAGTGGGCGAAGGACTGGGAATCGGTGAAATATTGTTCTGAAGCGTGCCGATCACGTAAAATTACACCCATGTAATGCGAATTGAGCGCGATAACCTTCTTAAAATCGGCGTAATGAAGCAAAGGTAACGTGCAGTAACCAAGGGGCGGGCCTATATCCCTGATCACCGGACGCCAACGGGGCGGCCGGAGCAAAGAAGGGATCAAGACCATGACCATGAAGACCACCGCCGTTTCCGGCCTCGCCTCGCTCGTTCTCGCGGTTCTGCCGCTCGTCATCATCGCCGGCTCGCTCGCCCAGAGCCTGTAAGTGATCGCCGCTTAACCTCCGTCGGGCCGCTCTCTCGAGAGCCGCGCCGACGGGGATGGCGATCTAGAAGACTACCGAGAATACAGAGACTTGGCCGTCCGATGCAGGATGGCGTGGCGGCCCGCCAGACGATCGATATCCGCGTCGTAGCCGCCGCCGATCACCCCGACCACAGGGATCTCAAGAGCCAGACAAGCGCCCAGGACAAGGGCCTCCCGTCGCGCCAGACCTTCGTCGGTTAGCGACAGCCGGCCCAGCTTGTCGTCCGCGTGGGGATCGACCCCCGCGTTGAAGAAGACGATATCGGGCCGAACGCTGGAGAGCAGCGCCGGCGCGATCTCCCCCAGCTTCGCCAGATAGGCTTCATCGCCGGTCCCGTCGGCGAGCTCGATGTCGAGATCACTCACGGCCTTGCGGTGCGGGAAGTTCTTCTCGGCGTGCATCGAGAAGGTGAAGACGCTGGGATCGCCTTCGAAGATCCGCGCCGTCCCGTCGCCCTGGTGGACGTCGAGATCGACGACCAGCACCTGGCTGACAGCGCCCTCCGCCTGCAGCCGCCGCGCCGCCACCGCCACGTCGTTGAAGACGCAGAAGCCCGCCCCGCTCTCGGCCGAGGCGTGATGGCTGCCGCCGGCGGTGTTGCAGGCGATCCCGTGCTGCAGGGCCAGGCGCGCCGCCAGCAGGGTCCCGCCGGTCGCGGCCCGCGCCCGCGTCGCGACGCTCTCGGTGTTGGGCATGCCGATCCGGCGCACGACGTCGGACGGAAGGGAGAGCTCGATCACGCCCCGGACATAGTCCTCGGCGTGGGCCAGGCGCAGGGTCTCGGCGTCGATCGGCTCGGGCCGCGCGAAGCCCTCGGGACCCGGAACGCCCGCGGCCTCGAGCACGCTGGCGAGCCTTGAGAACTTATCCATCGGGAACCGATGCCCCGCCGGCATTTCGGCGCGGAAGGCGGGGTGATGGACAATGGGCGGCGCGCGAGACATGGGCAGACGATGGGCGCCGCGACGGCCTGACGCAAGGAGACGACTTGCGGCGGCGCACAAGCGCGCTTATCGCACTGCGCCATGCAGACGACCGAGAACCTCGCCGACATCCTCGACCTCGAACCGATCGAGGTGAACCTGTTCCGGGGAACCAGCCCCAACGACGGCTTCCCGCGCATCTTCGGCGGCCTGGTCATCGCCCAGGCCCTACTGGCGGCTTACCGCACCGTGCCGGAGCGCGTCTGTCACTCGCTGCACGCCTATTTCATCCGCCCGGGCGATGTGAACGCGCCGGTGCTCTACGACGTGGAGCGGGCCCGCGACGGCGGCACCTTCACGACCCGCCGGGTCGCGGCGATCCAGCATGGCGAGCAGATCTTCAACCTGGCCGCCTCGTTCCAGACCCCGGAAGACGGCTTCGAGCACCAGTCGGAGATGCCGGACGCGCCCGATCCCGAGACCCTGATGACCGAGGTCGAGTTCCTGGAAAGCCTGGGCGACCAGATCCATCCCAAGATGCTGGCCCACGCCAAGAAGCCGCGCCCCGTGGACGTGCGCTGGGAAGATCCCCAGAACCCGGTCGCCCCGGTCCAGAAGTCAGGGACTAAGAACGTCTGGATGCGCGCCAAGGCCCCGCTGGGCGACGACATCAAGATGCAGCAGGCCGCCCTCGCCTACGCCTCGGACATGGCGTTCATGGAAAGCGCCCTGCGCCCGCACGGCCTGATCTGGACGACGCCGGGCCTGCAGGGCGCCAGCCTGGACCACGCCATGTGGTTCCACCACCCGTTCAACTTCAACGACTGGACCCTGTTCGCCCAGGACAGCCCCAGCGCCTCGCAAGGGCGCGGCCTGGTGCGCGGTCAGATGTTCAGCAAGGACGGCAAGCTGCTGGCCTCGGTCGCCCAGGAATGCCTGATGCGAGTGCGGAAGTAGCTAAAGCTTCTGGTCGGCCAGCAACGCCGCCGCGGGATCGGCGATCGCGTCGGCGCGCTCCTTTTCAGACTTTGGCGTCGAGACCAGGGGCTTAGCCGCCGCCAGAGCCCGGCGATAGGCTTCGGTCAGTGCGCCTTCGAGCGGCGTCTCGACATCGGGCTGAACCCCGACGCCATCCCAGCCCTTGCCGGTCAGCGGATGAATCGCCTGACCGTTTGGGACGAAGACCATCAGCCCGAAGCCGAGCGGCGGGGCGGGACGGTTGGACGGATTGCCGCCGCCGCGCGTCCGGGTCCCGATCAATAGGCCACGCTTGTTGGCTTGGATGTCGTAGGCGAAGCCTTCCGCCGCCGAGAAGGTGCGGCTTCCGGTCAGCACGAAGATCGGCTTGTCGGCATAGAGCGGCCCCGCCTCCGGCGTGTCGACCTTTCGCTGCTCGATCTCCGCCTTGCCGTCGGGCGTACGCCAATGCAGCTGAGCCATGACCAGCGGCGTGCGGGAAAGATGGCCCAGCAACCGAGCGTCGGACGCGCCGCCGCCGCCGGTGTTCTCGCGAAGATCGATGATCAGGGCGTCGGAATATTGCAGCAGGCCCATGGCCGCGTCGATCAAACGGGCGCCCTCGGGTCCCTGCTCGAAATAGCGGAGCTTCAGATAGCCGATATTTCCCGGCAGGCGGCGGATGGCCATCAGGCCATAGGCGATGCGCTGGTCGATCAACGCCTGCTCGGCGTCGCTGATCTGGGCGACTTTGGCGTCGCGGGTGGCCACCGAGACCTTCAGATGCTGATCGCCGGAAACCTTCAGGGTGATCGCGCTCAGCGCCTCGGCCAGGGCCGTGCGGTCATGGATCTGGATCAGGGCGCCGCGCTGCGCGCGCAGCGCCTTTTGGACCTCGGCCGCCTTGGCCGTATCGAAATAGCCGTTCAAGTCGGCGATCAGGGCGTCGACCACTTGGCCAGCGTCCTTGGCGCTCAGGGTCTCGTCGGCGAAGGCGGGCGAGGCCAAGGCCAGGGCGACGGCCAGGGCCGTGATCGGCAAGATGCGCATGGAGTCCCCTCGACAAAGCTCGCGGGGGAAGTCGCATCGGACCGGCGCGCGCGCCAGTTAAGGCTGCGTCATGACCTGCTTGTCATCTGGCGCGATCTTCGCCACGCCGGCCGCCGCGAGGCCGCGCAGCAGCGAGGCCGCCTGCATCCCCACGGTGATCTCGCCGGCCAGGGCCATCCGGATCGCCTCGGCGAGCGGGACCCAGACGCTTTCGATCCGCTCGCTGGGCTCGTCCTGAGGCTCGGCGACCTTCACGACGTCGCGGGCCAGGATGATGTGGGTGCGGTTGGTGTGGGTGCCGGCGTTGGGACGGGTCTCGCCCACGAGAGTTAGGGTCCCCGCGCAGCCCGCCTCCTCCAGCAGTTCGCGCCGGCCAGCCTCGACCGGATCGGTCTCGCCAGGGTCCATGCCGCCCGCCGGCAGCTCGATGGAGATATCGCCCAGGGCGTGGCGGTATTGCTTGACCAGCAGGACGTTGTTGTCGGCGTCCAGGGCGACGACCTCGACCCAGTCGGGATATTCCAGGACGTAGTAGGGCGCGATCACCGCGCCCTCGTCGGTGACGCAGTCGTCGGCGCGGACGCTGATCCAGCGATCCTTGTGAATGGTGCGCGAGGCGGTGACCCGCCATTTTCCGTCCGACATGGTCTAGTCCTCCCGGAAAATCAGTCGCGATCGCCCAGCTCTTCGTCTTCGGAAGGCCCCTCTTGCTCGCCAACCAGGGCGGGCGGATCGGCCAGGATCAGACCCTCGCCGATTTTCACCTCGGGAACAGCCGCCCGCGTGAACGGCAGGTACCAGGTCGGACCGCCGAGGTCCGGGGTGATCTCGAGAATGTCGCCGGCGCCGAAGTTCTGGACGCTCTTCACGCGGCCCAGCAGGACGTCGGTCTGGATGTGGCGGACGGCAAGGCCGACCAGGTCGGTCAGGTAGAACTCGTCCTCGTCGGGCTCGGGCAGCGCCGAGCGGAGGACATAGAGACGAAGGCCGCGCAAAGCGTCGGCGGCTTCCTTGGTCTCGACGCCCGGGCAACGGCAGATGACGCCGTCCTTGGTCTTGCGCGCCGAAGCGATGGTCAGGGCGGGCGAGCCATCCTGGCGCTTCAGCGTCTTGAAGGCCGCGATGCTCATCGGGTCTTCGGTATAGGTCGAGATCCGCACCTCGCCGCGCACGCCAAAGCCGCCGGCCACGCGGCCGACCAAGATCAGCGGATCGTCGTTGGAGGCGGCCATCGTCCAGACAGAG
>JAYRLX010000157.1:0-5538 GCA_041905125.1 Caulobacter sp.
GCCAGCAGCAGGTTCTCGGTCAGGGTCGTCTTGCCGGCGTCGGGGTGACTGATGATGGCGAAGGTGCGCCGACGGGCGGCTTCAGCGGCGGGGGAAGTGCTCATGGCGCGGGGTTACCGCTACGGAGCGCCCTTGTCACCTTCCGACGGCGTATCGGTGGGTCGTCGACGCGCCAAGGCCTCTTCGAACCGCCGCTTGGCCTCGGCCCGCTGCGGTCCTCCGTGAGGATCGTTGAACACCGGTTGCACCATGGCGGCGGCTTCGTCGAAGCGCCCCTTTCGCATCAAGGCGTCGGCCGCCGCCATCCGGAATTGCCCAACCTGCGGGGCCAGTTGCTGCGCGCGCAACAACACGTTCAGGATGTTGTCGCTGGGGTATCCCGGCTCGCCTCGCCGCGTCATGCCGTAGTCGTAGAGCAGCAAGGCGTTGTCGCGATCGACGGCGAAGCCCTTGCCGAACCAGTCCCGCGCCTCGGTCAGCCAGCGCTGCGCCTGGGCCGGCTCGGCCGCCGCCTGGCGCATGCAGGACCAGCCGAGCATCTGCAGCGCCTCGACGTCGCGCGGATCGCTCTCGATCCGGCGCTTGAGCAGGGCCTGGGCCTTGGCGCGGTCGCCGAAATCGTTCTCGGCGCGCGCCAGGGTCAGGTCCGCCAACCGATCGCCGGGATAGCGCGCCGCCCGCTCGCGGACCATGCCCAGCACCTCGGCCCGTTCGGCGACGGGAACCCCCATCTTCAGGCGCTGCGCCTCCAGCAGCAGGTCATCGGCCGAGGGCGGCAGACGGACCACCGGCGCGAGCGTGACAGCCGCCGTCGTTCTGGGGATCCGGCTGCCGGGCAAGGCTTCCATGTAGCGGCGAAGGACAGGTTCAAGCTTGTCCAACGGCGCGCCGACCGCCTCGGGCGCCAAGGCGACGGGATCGCCTCCGGCCGCGACGGCCTCGGCGTATCGGGTCAAGCGCGCCAACCTCGCGGGATCGGACATCATGTAGTGGGTCAACAGCCAGGACTGGGCGTAGAAGGCCGCGATGTCGGCGCGCTCGCCCCACAAGGCGCGGCGGCCCAATATCTCCCCGAATGGCGACCAGACCGCGCCCCTCAGCCAGGCGATGCGCGGACTGGTGACGCCCAGCTCCACGACGTCGGGCTTGAACCGAGCGGTCGAAAAGTACTCGGCGTACCCCTCGACCAGCCATGACGGGTACGCGGCCGGCGCGTGCTGCGCCATGAAGTGGTGCGTGTATTCGTGGAACAGCACCTGGCGACCGCGCTCTTCCCCGCCCTCCACGCTCATCAGCGCGAAGACGTCGCCTACCGACGCGCTATAGAAGCCGCTGATGTTCTTAGCGCTGGGGACGACCCGGCGAAGATCCGTGTCGCGCGGGACCAGATAGATCGGCAGCGGCTTGGTCGCCTGGACGTCAACTCCGTGCAGCGCTCGAAGCAGGCCGTCGAAGTCCTCGACGTCGCGCGCCATCTGCGTGAGCGTGCGCTCGCTGACGCGGCCATACAGCGAGAACGAGCGCGTCTCGGTGTGCAGCCAGTCTCCGCCGCCCAGCGCGACGGCCCGTCCGGCGGAGACCACGAGAGGCGCGATGGCGACACTGGTCACGAACATCCGCCGCGACATCCATCGACGCATCACGCCACTCCAAGTCGCTCAAGGCACGGCGCGATCTGACAACGGATCGCGCCGCAACACAACCTGTCCGGGCAAGCTTGACCGCTAGAACTTCGCCGACAGGCGCGCGTACCAGAGGCCGCCGTCGGTGTCGTACGGGGCGTTGCGCGAGTAGATCAGGCCGCGCGAGGCCTGGAAGGTCGCCTCGTCGGGGTAGGTGTCGAACAGGTTCTCGGCCCCGACCGTCAGCTTGATCGCATCGATCAGCTGGGCGCTGACCGACAGGTCGACCAGGGTCTTGCCCGAGAAGTTCTGGATCAGGTCGGCGGTCCCGTTGGCCTGGGCGTCGGTCCACTCGCCCGACCAGCGGGCGCGGATCAGACCGCTGAAGCGGCCCTTGGCGTAGTCGAACGACACATTGGCGGCGTTCTGCGGCAGGCCGTCTTCCAGGTTGATGCGGGCCAGGCGCGAGACCTCGGTCAGCTTCGAGCGCGTGACCTTGGTGTCATTCCAGTTCCAGGCCGCGGTGACGCCGGCCCGTCCGCCGAAGACCTGGCCGCGCCAGGAGCCGACCACGTCGACGCCCTGGGTGCGGGTGTCGAACGAGTTGGTGAAATAGCTGACCGTCGTCAGGCTGTCGGCGCCGGGAATGCCGGCGGCCACCAGCTGCGCGCGCAGAGCCGGCGTGACCGTGAAGTTCGGCGAGACGGCGAAACGGTTGTCGACCTCGATGCGGTAGTAGTCGACCGAGGCGGTGAAGCCGCCCTGGCGGAAGACCGCGCCCAGCGACAGGTTCTTCGACTCTTCCGGCTCCAGCGGCTTGCCGCCCAGCGCGACCGAGATCGGATTGACCGGCGACAGGCGGCCCGAGGTGAACAGCAGCAGGGTCGTGGTGTTCAGGCCCTGCGAGGTGCGGGTGTTGTTGATCTGGCCGGCGGTCGGGGCCCGGAAGCCGGTCGAAACGGCGCCGCGGATCGCGAAGTTCGGCGTGAACTCGTAGCGCACGGCGATCTTGCCGTCAGTGGTCTGGCCGAATTCCGAGAAGTCCTCATGACGCACCGCGATGTCGGCGTCGAACTTGTCGGTGATCGGCAGGTCAAGGTCGGCATAGGCCGCGTAGCTCGTCTGATCCCACGACCCGGCCTGGCTGGGCGCGTAGCCGGGGAAGCCGTTCGAGCCGCTGGGCAGGCCCGCCGCCGCGCCGGGACCGACATCCCACGAATAGCGGTCGCCCGCCTCGATCTTATAGGTCTCCTTGCGAGCCTCGAGACCGAGCGCCAGGTTGGCCGGCTTGGCCAGGAACGACCATTCCAGCGGACGCGAGGCGTCGAGGTTCAGGGTCGCTTCTTCCTGGATCAGCGAACCCGCGTCGAAGCTCCTCGGCGACTGCGGGCCGAACGAGGCGTTGATGCTGTTGTTGAGGAAGTAGTCGACCTTGTCGCGACCCCAGCCGGCCGAGGCGTCCCACGACCAGCCCATGGCGTCGCCACGCAGCCCGCCATTGACCGAGGCGTTGGTCTCGTCCTGGCCGAACTTGGGCGAGAAGCCGGCCGGGTAGATCTGGCTCAGCGACCAGCCCGGGAACACCGTGCTGGTCTTGTAGGAGCTGTCCGTCGACGGATTGCGCCAGTTGAAATCGGTGACGCCGTGCATGTCGCTGTAGGTGGCGAAGCCGTAGGCCTCGACCTTGTCGCTGATCGGCAGGACCAGGTTCAGCGAGCCGCGCCACACCTCGCGGTCGGGCTGCCCCCAGCGCTGGACGGGGTTGGGAACCTTGATGTTCGGGTTAGCCGCCTGGAACGCGATCGCGTCAGGGCGTTGACGGGTGCGCGAGGTGGCCTCGGCGTTGGTGTAGTCCAGCGCGGCGACCACGCTGCCGCCAACGCCGATCGCCAGCCCATAGCGCGCGCCGATCTCGGTCTTGTCGCCATCTCCAGCAAAGTAGCGCCCGCTCTGGGCGTAGCCCTCGAAGCCGGTCTTGTCGCTGAGGATGATGTTGATCACCCCGGCGATGGCGTCGGAGCCGTACTGGGCCGACGCGCCGTCGCGCAGCACTTCGATCCGTTCGATGCCGCTGGTCCCCAGGGCCGCCAGATCGACGCCCTGCTGGCCCCGTCCGCCCAGAACCGCCGAACGGTGGCGGCGCTTGCCGTTGACCAGCACCAGCGTCTGGTCGGGGGACAGGCCGCGCAGGGTCGCGGGCCGCACGAAGGCCTGGCCGTCGGCGGCCGGCAGGCGCTGGACGTTGAACGACGGCGTCGTGGCCGCCAGCTTGTCCATGATCTCGTCGGAGACGATGCTCTTCAGCGCCTCCTGGCCGACGACGTCCACCGGCGCGGCCGACTCGAAGGCCGTGCGGTCGACGCGGCGCGTGCCGGTGACGACCAGGGTGTCCACCTCCGCCGTCTCGGCGGCGACCGGCGCCTGCTGGGCGTGGGCTTGGGTGGATAGGACCAGGGCGAGCACGCCCCAGGCGGCCGTCGTCATGAGCTTCATCGTGAACCTGCGCTGTTATATGCGGCGCGGCGTAACCAGGGCTCTTGTCAGGTGGACGACAGGCGCGTGTTGGTTACGTGAAGGCTTAGAACAGCGTTCGCCGAATATTTATACCGCAGGTTGAAAGCCGCTTCAGACGAGGGACCGGCCAAGCACAACCGCGTCATCATGTCCTGCGAAGTGCTCAAAGGACGCTCAGAATCCCCCTATTCGAAGAATGGGTTTGGAGTCATGCTTCCTCCATCGCCAACGACGGCTTTAGATCGTCGGGTGTCTGGAGGAAATCGAACGATGGCCCTGCTCGACCATCACCGTCCCCAAGGCCGGCAACATCCCGCCGGCAGCGCCTTGTGCTTTGGAATCACGATCGCTGGCCTCGTCGGCTTGGCCGTGACGATCAGTTGGCTGATGACCTTCGTGAAGTTCTAAAGCGCGGCGATCGAAGGCTCTAAGCGGCCAAGCGCTGCCAGACCTGGCGGTCGGCCTCTGCGTTGGTCAGCGCGCCAGCATTCTGGCGATGCAGCAGCGCGCCCATGACTTCCACGCTCAGCTGCACGTAGCGCGCCTGGACGTCCTCGACCTTGCAACCGCGCGCGGGCGCGATGAACAGCGCGGCGTTGATGTCCGGCGCCTTGGCGACGATCAGAGCGGCCAACCGCTGGGCGCGTTCGATGTCCTTGTGCTGCAGTATCGGCTCTTCCGAAAACAGCTCCTTGCCCAGATCCAGCACGCTGTTCAGCGACAGCTTGGCGAAGCGATCACGCGTCACCGGCGGCGCCAGTTCGCTGGGGTCGAAACTGAGAATGACGTCGTTCATCAGGAAAAGCATGGGCGTCACGGACTCGGCGGCTACGGCCGAAACACGTACCCGATCCGGGCTTTCGGTCCGGTTTAGGATCAGGGTTAATGACGCCCTTTAGCCGTCAGGACGGATCGGCTTCGACCGGCTCGGTCAGGAAATGGCGCCCTTCGCGGTCCTCGATCTCGACCAGCCAGACATCAGGATCGATGCGCGCCGCGCGTTCGACATAGGCGTCCAGATCGGGCTCGAACGCCGACCTGACCGGCTGCATCCAGAAGCGCTCGCCATCGCCCCGCATGGCCTCGCTATAGAGCCTGGCGGTCCCGTCGCGGCGGTTGACGATCTTGACCAACACCGCGCCCGCGCGCGCGTCCCCCTTGCGGGCCACCATCGCGAAGGCTCCGCCCAGCTCCGCGCGTCGGATCAGCGCGCCGACCCAAATGTCCGTCGAAAGTAGCATGCTAACCGAACCGCAACCCGGGATGGCCTAGAACCGCCCCTTCCGAATGACTCACCCATAGGCCAATGACGTCCGCAGAGCATCAGAAAGGTCGCGCCCGCCAGGGGATGGCGGCGATCGCGCTCGCGGCGATGTTGACCGCGCCCACGGCGTCTCATGCG
>JAYRLX010000157.1:5548-8693 GCA_041905125.1 Caulobacter sp.
CAGCTCTATGAGCGTACGCTGATGACCGCGGCCGACGCGCGCTGTCGCCTGTTCGCGCCCCAGATCGCCGTGGCGTTGGACGCCGCGCGCGCCCAGGCTCGCGGCGCGACCTTGCGCTCGGGCGTCAGCGAACTGCAGGTCGCCGCCCTGGAGCAGCGGGCCCGCGCCAAGGCCGCCAGCGCGGCCTGCAATTCCAAGGACATCACTCTAGCCGCCTCCCGGGTCAAAGCCGCGTTCGACGGCTACGCCCAGATGCAAAGCATGACCTATCCGGGCGACGTCTCGTCGTGGAAGGCGGACCGCGCCTCGTCGGCGACCATCCCCTTCTGGCGGCTGTCGCAGATGTCGGCCTTCGGGGCGGATCGGCTGATGTTCGGCCTGGCCGGACGCAATAAGGCCGTGACCGCCGTCGCCACGTTCGAGAACGGCCAGCGCCCCTATGCAGCGCGGGTCATCCTGCGCGACACGAAGCGCACGCTCGGCCCCTATATCGACAATAGATCAGGCCGCGCCCTGACCGGCAAGGTCGCTCCGCGCAATGCGAGCCTGGTGTTCAACGCCGAGACCCGCGAGGAAGCCCCGCCGACCTTGCTGCCGCCCGGCGCCAAGACGGGACTGGCGTTCCGCTTCCCCGTCGCGGTCGCCGAGGCAATGTCGCAACTCGACCCGCGCGAGGCGGTCACGATCGAATTCGTCTTCACCGGCCGCGGGGACGAGATGACCCGCAAGGCCTATGTCGAGGTGGGTGATTTCGCCGCGGGCCGGGCGTTCCTGCACTAGAGCCCTTTAAGCTCTGTTGCGCGCCTTCGATCACCGCGGCGCGAACGCGATGACGTTGTCGCCCAGGCTGGTCGGCGGCAAAGGCTCTTGCTCGACGGGGGCCGCGGGCTCCGCCGCCTTGGCCGGCAGAGCCGCCAGCAGGACCGGCAGACGCACCGACACGGTGGTTCCGGCGCCGAGGCGGCTTTCGATCGCCATTTCGCCGCCGTGCAGCTTGGCGAAGGCGCGGACAAGCGACAGGCCAAGACCCGTGCCGCGCGCCCGCTGCTCGGCGCCGCCGGCCTGCTCATAGGGCCGACCCAGCCGCTCGAGATCCTCGGGACTGATGCCGACGCCCGTATCGGCCACGACGATCTCCAGGACGCCGTCATAGCCGTCCAGCGTCACCGTCACCTGACCGCCGCGCGGCGTGAACTTCAGCGCGTTGGACACGAGGTTGAGGACGATCTGCTTCAGCGCGCGGCGATCGGCGTCGACCTCAAGCTCGCCTTGCGGCAGGACGCCGCGCAGCTGGACGCCGGCTGTGTCGGACTGCACCCGCAGAAGGCGCATCGCCGCCTGGACGGCCTCGCGCGCGTCGAAGACGCCGCGCTGCAACTCGAACCGTTCGGCCTCGATCTTGGACATGTCGAGCACGTCGTTGATCAGGTCCAGCAGGTGCCCGCCGCTTTCGTGGATCAGTTCGGCGTACTCGGCGTAGCGGTCGGTCAGCGGACCAAACATCCGCGCCCGCATGATGTCGGAGAAGCCCATGATGGCGTTGAGGGGCGTGCGCAGTTCGTGGCTCATATTGGCCAGGAAGCGCGCGCGGCCGGCGGCCAGGCCCTCGGCGTCGGCGCGCGCCTGTTCCAAGGCGGCGGCCCGGTCGCGCTCGGCCGTGACGTCGCGCAAAACCCCGACCAGCTGGTTGGGCGCCACGCGCTGCAGGTCCAGCGCCACAAGACGCTCCAGCCCCTGGGCCGGGACGAAATCGAGGCTGGCGGCGCCGTCGCGATGCGCCTGGGCGATGGCGGCGGCCAGACGCGGCCGATCCGCCGGGGCGGCGGCCTCGGCGAGGCCGCGCGTCATCAATTGCTCGGTCGACAGGCCCAGCGGCGCCGAACCGCGCACTGTGGTCACCTGCTCATGCCCGCGCACGGCGACCGCCAGATACGGCAGGCCATCCAGCAGGGTCTCCAGCCAGCCGATCTCCAGGGCGTCGCGATCCTCGCGCACTTCCTGACGACGACGGCCGATCAGCAGCCCGGCGGCGAGGCCCAACCCCATGGTGACCAGGGCGAGGAAACCCAGCAGGAAAGCCAGCGGCCCGGTCGGCGCGGCGGGCGCCAGGCCCGAAAGCTGAACCAGAGCGGCGACGCAGCCGCCGATCAGGGCCAGCGCCGCCCCTTCGGCCAGCCGCTTGGGCCGATCCATGGTCGAGGCCGCGGCGACGGGCGCCAAGCACCAAGCCGCCATGGCGCCGGAAACGCCGCCGGTCAGAGCGGCGGCGGATGCTCCACCCACAGCCCAAAGCACCAGCAGCAAGGATTCGGTCCGCTCACCCGCCCGGGCGAACATCAGCGACGCCAAGGCAGGAACCGCGCCCGCCGCCAGAGCGCCCCAGACGGGCCAGGCGCGGGCGTCAACGATGAACAGCGCCGCGGCGGAAGCCAGGCAGACAGCGCCCAGCCATCCCAGACGCCAGGCAAGCGCAGGGTCGAATCCCGCCTGGGCGGCGGGACGGCTGATCGGATCTGGACGCGCTTTAAGTTCCAAGGCCGGCCGGTTTCGACTGCGGCGGGAGTCGCCGTGGCTTGAAGCCTAACGCGAGGGGCGTGTTCCGGCCAAGCGCACACAATCGTTAAGCGAGGTTAACGGCGGACTTCGCTGTGGACGGAAACGGAATCGTAAGCGCCTTGCGTCATGGTCCACCTCTGATTGGTGCGGACAGAAGGTCCGGGAGTTCGTAATGCCAGAACCGGCGTCCCTGGACGCATCGCTTATCGTCCCCTTCGCGGACGCCGTCCCCGCTGAGCGTCGGACCGCCGCGGAGGAGCGCCGCCGCGCGGCCTTGGACGATCGCAAGCGCTCCTTCCTGCGTATGGTCAGCCATGAGCTGCGCACCCCTCTGAACGCCGTCATCGGCTTTTCGGAGATTTTGTCACATGAGCTGTACGGCCCGCTCGGCGCGCCGCAGTACCGCGAATATGCGCAGATCGTGCACGAAAGCGGCGTGAAGCTGCTGAAACTGGTCAACCAGATCGTCGAGATCGCGCGGCTGGAAGGCCACGTCACCGACATCAAGATGACGCCCGAGAGCCTCGACGAGGCCCTAGAGGACGTGATCGAGGGCCTGCGCCCCGAGATCGCCCGCCGCGAGGTCATC
>JAYRLX010000158.1:0-8682 GCA_041905125.1 Caulobacter sp.
CGCCGTCGGCGATCTCGAGATCGACCTTGTTCAGGGCCGGGTAGCGGCCGAACTTCTTTTCGACGGAGCGGATGGAAATGGTCATGGGCCGTTCAGTCCGTTCAGTGTCCGCCACGCCCGGCGCGAACGTCGGGCTGGGCGACTTCGAGCGCCGTCTTCAGGACAAGGGTCACCACGGCCAGCAGGCACAGCAGGGCCGCGACGGCGAAGGCGCCGACGAAGTCGTATTCGTTGTAAAGGATCTCGACGTGCAGCGGCATGGTGTTGGTCAGGCCGCGGATGTGGCCGCTGACCACCGACACCGCGCCGAACTCGCCCATCGCGCGGGCGTTGCACAGCAGGACGCCATACAGCAGCCCCCAGCGCACGTTCGGGGCGGTCACCCGCCAGAAGGTGTAGAGCCCGCTGGCGCCCATCGACACGGCCGCCTCCTCCTCGCTGGTCCCCTGCTCCTGCATCAGCGGGATGAGCTCGCGCGCCACGAACGGGAAGGTCACGAAGATCGTCGCCAGGACGATGCCCGGCACGGCGAAGATGATCTTCAGGTCGTTGTCCAGCAGCCACTCGCCCATCCAGCCCTGCAGGCCGAAGACCAGCACATAGATCAGGCCGGCGACGACAGGCGAGACCGAGAATGGCAGGTCGATCAGGGTGATCAGGAACGGCTTGCCCCAGAAGTCGTGCTTGGCGATCGCCCAGGACGCGCAAAGGCCGAATACCGCGTTGAACGGCACGGCGATGGCGGCGGTGATCAAGGTCAGCTTCACGGCCGCCAGGGCGTCGGCATTGCTGACGGCGGCGAGGGCGGCGTCCAGGCCCTTGCGCAGGGCCTCGGCGAACACCGCGACCAGGGGCAGGATTAGCACCAGCGCCAGGAAGGCCATGACGGTCCCGATGACCAGGACCTTGGCCCAGGTCGGATCGTCCGTGGCGCGGCGGTGGCGCTTAGCGACGGCGCTCATCAGGCGAACCTCCGCGACCAGGCTTGGATGGCGTTGATGACCAGCAGCATCGTGAAGGAGACGGCGAGCATCACGACGGCGATCGTCGCGGCCCTGGCATATTCAAACTGCTCGAGCTGGATGATGATCAGCAGCGGCGCGATCTCGGACTTGTAGGGCATGTTGCCGGCGATGAAGATCACCGAGCCGTACTCCCCAACGCCCCGTGCGAAGGCCAGGGCGAAGCCGGTCAGCCAGGCGGGCGCCAGAGCCGGCAGGACGATGCGGACGATCGTATCGAAACGGCTGGCCCCAAGGCTGGCCGCGGCCTCCTCGACGTCCTCGGCGGCGTCGCGCAGCACGGGCTCGATGGTGCGCACCACGAACGGAAGGCCGATGAAGATCAGGGCGATGGTCACGCCGATCGGATTGTAGGCCGCCTTGATCCCCAACGGCGTCAAGAACTGCCCGACCCATCCATTGGGCGAATAGAGCGTCGCCAAGGCGATGCCGGCCACGGCGGTCGGCAGGGCGAACGGCAGATCGACCAGAGCGTTGACGATCGTCTTGCCCGGGAAGTCATAGCGGACCAGCGCCCAGGCGGTCAGGACCCCAAAGATCCCGTTGACCAGGGCCGCGACGAAGGCCGCGCCAAACGTCAGGCGGTAGGCGGCCATGGCGCGCTGGGATGTGGCGACGCTCCAAAACTCTGCGGGCGACTGTTGCGCAGCCTTCAGCACCACCGCCGATAGCGGGATCAGGACAATCAGCGACAGCACGGTGAGCGTTACGCCCATCGTCAGCCCGAAGCCTGGAATGGCCGAGCGACGGCGGAACAACGGTCTCTTGGCGGGCGGCCGGCGCTCGGCGGTGTCGGCGGTCATCGTCTGATCGTCGTCCAGGGTCCGGGCTCGCCACATGGCTCTGTTGAGGCTGAACGCGCTCGGGGCCATGTCCGGTCCCGGCGGCGTCGTGAAAAACTGAGCCGCTTAAATCTCTACCACGATCATGGGGCAAACGAGAAAAGCCGGATGGGACGTGGAGAAAAACTGGCGAGCGCGGCGAACCAGGCCCCACGAGGCGCAGTCATCGAACGGCGCCCGCGCGATGAAACCGCGCGGCGGAGAAGCTTTTTCAGATCAGAGACTTGAAGTTTGGTAGGCCGGCTGGGACTCGAACCCAGGACCATTCGATTAAAAGTCGAATGCTCTACCACTGAGCTACCGGCCCGCTCACGATCCGGCGGGGGCCGGTGGAAGCGGCGCGGACCATAGTCGGGGGTCGTCGTGGTCGCAAGCACGCTTTCGCCGTTTTTCCCGCCCAGAGTGGTAAAGCTGTGAGCAGGTTAGGGTGAGTCATGCGTAGAACCTTGCTTTTAGCGGGCTTTCTGGCGGTCGCGGCGGCCGGATGCGCGTCCGCGCGCCAACAGGCCGCGCCCTCGCCGGCTCCGGTTCAGGAGTCGGATGAGCGCATCAAATCGACGTCTGAAGCGAACAAGGACGGAATCACCGGCGCCATGACCGCGCCGCTGAGAGACGTAAACGTCATCCGGACCAAGATTCCGCGCGTCCTGCTCGAGTCCATGGACGATCCGTACAAGCGTCCCGTCCCCGCGAGCTGCGCCAGCCTGATCTCCTTGATCAAACCGTTGGACGCGGCGTTGGGCGAGGACCTCGACAGCATGCCCGCGACCGAGGACGAGGACCTGATGGACCGCGGGCGAAAGGCCGCCGGCGAAGCCGCCCTCGGCGCCGTCGCCAGCGCCGCGCAGGACATGATCCCCATGCGGGGTTGGGTGCGGAAGCTCTCCGGCGCCGAGCGGCACGACCGCCTCGTGCAGAGCGCCATCGCCTCGGGCGCCGTTCGCCGCGCCTACTTGAAGGGCCTGGGCGAGTCCCGCGGCTGCAATCCGCCGGCCACGCCGCAGCACAAGCCGCCAGCGCCGCCGCCAGTCGTCGATCCCGGCATGCCGCCGCCTCCGGACCCCTACGGCCCGCGCAAGCCGCGCTTCCCCATTCACAAGGAGGAGCTTCCGCCCCAGCCTAAAGGACCGTCCTCCTGAAGGCTCGTTACTGAGACAGGTGCCGGGAGGCGAAGTCGCGGCGGAACTGCTCGAAGCGCCCCTCAGCGATCGCCGCGCGCATGGCGGCCGTCAGAGCCTGGAAGAAGGCGATGTTGTGCCAGGACAGCAGCACCTGGCCCAGGATCTCCTCGGCCTTGAATAGGTGACGCAGATAGGCCTTGGAGTAGTCGCGGCTGGCGGGGCAGTCGCTGGTCGGATCCAGCGGCGTGTCGTCCTCGGCGTACTTGGCGTTCTTCAGGTTGATCGGTCCGTCCCAGGTCCAGGCCTGGCCGTGACGGCCCGAGCGGGTCGGCAGCACACAGTCGAACATGTCGACGCCGCGCGCCACGGCCTCGACCAGATCGATCGGCTTGCCAACGCCCATCAGGTAGCGCGGGCGGTATTGGGGCAGCAGACCCGGCGCGTAGTCGAGGACCTCGCACATCGCCTCATGGCCCTCGCCAACCGCCAAGCCGCCGATGGCGTAGCCGTCGAAGCCGATTTCTTGGAGCTTTTCAGAAGACTCGCGACGTAGGTTCTCGAAGGTCGAGCCTTGCTGGATGCCGAACAGGGCCTGGCGGTCCCGCGTCCCAAAAGCATCCTTGGAGCGCTTGGCCCAACGGGCGGAAAGCTCCATTCCCTTGCGCGCCCTCGCCTCCTCGGCCGGCCAGGCGACGCATTCGTCGAGCTGCATGACGATATCGCTGCCCAGCAGGTCGGCCTGGATCTCGATCGACCGCTCCGGGGTCAGGACATGCTTGGAACCGTCGACGTGGCTGGAGAAGGTGACCGCCTCTTCGGTCAGCTTGCTGATGCCCGACAGGCTCATGACCTGGAAGCCGCCGCTGTCGGTCAGGATCGGCTTGTCCCAGCGCATGAACTTGTGCAGCCCGCCCAACCGCGCCACCCGCTCGGCCGAGGGGCGCAGCATCAGGTGATAGGTGTTGCCCAGGATGATGTCGGCGCCGGTGTCCTTGACCTGGTCGACGGTCATCGCCTTGACCGTGGCGGCGGTGCCGACCGGCATGAAGGCCGGCGTGCGGATGTCGCCGCGCGGGGTCTTGAGCACCCCGGTGCGCGCCTTGCCGTCGACGGCTTTGATTTCGAAGGGGAACGCGGCCATCAGCGGGTCTCGGGCTCGGCGCGGAACAGCAGGCTGCCGTCGCCATAGGAATAGAAGCGATAGCCCGTCGATATGGCGTGCTCATAGGCCGCGCGCATCGTCTCGCGCCCGGCGAAAGCGCTGACCAGCATGAACAGGGTCGATTTGGGCAGGTGGAAGTTGGTCATCAGCACGTCGGCGGCGCGGAAGCGATAGCCCGGCGTGATGAAGATCGCGGTCTCGTCGGCGAACGGCCGCACGACGCCATCCTCGCCCGTGGCGCTCTCCAGCAGGCGGAGCGAGGTGGTGCCGACGCAGACGATCCGACCGCCGGCGGCGCGAACGGCGTTCAGGGCGTCGGCGACCTCTCGCGTCACCTGGCCATACTCGGCGTGCATCTTGTGTTCGGAGACGTCGTCGGTCTTGACCGGCAGGAAGGTCCCCGCCCCGACGTGCAGCGTGACAAAGTGGGTCGAGACGCCCTTGGCTTTCAGGGCTTGGAGCAGCTCAGGCGTGAAGTGAAGCCCGGCGGTCGGCGCGGCGACCGACCCGTCCTCGCGGGCGTAGACGGTCTGATAGTCGGCGCGGTCCCGCTCGTCCTCGCCCCGTTTGGCGGCGATATAGGGCGGCAGCGGCATGTCGCCGTGGCGCGCGATGCCGATGTCGAGATCAGGCCCGGAAAGGTCGAAGGCCAGCACGACCTCGCCGCCCTCGTGCTTCTCGAGCACGGTGGCGTCCAGCCGATCCGCCTCGCAGGCCCGATCGTCGCGCGCGCCGAACGCGACGCGGTCGCCGACTTTCAGGCGCTTGCCAGGACGCATGAAGGCGCTCCAGCGATCGGGCGCCACACGGCGGTGCAAGGTCGCCTCGACCGCGACTGGCGTCCCATCCGCGCCGCCCGTCGTCCGGCCTTCGCGCAGGCCCGCAAGACGCGCGGGGATCACACGGGTATCGTTGAAGACCATGGCGTCGCCGGGACGCAGGAAATCGGGCAGTTCGCGGACCACGTGGTCAGCAAGCTCCTGGCCAGGACGCACGACTAGCAGACGCGCGGCGTCGCGCGGCTCGGCCGGCCGCAAGGCGATGCGATCCTCGGGAAGGTCGAAGTCGAAATCGGAAAGGCGCATGGGCGCGCTTCAAGCGCACGATGGGCGCGGAAGGTCAAGAGTCAGGCGATCAGCGAGAGAGACGCGGCGAAGCGACAAACCGTCAAACGCGAGCGCGCCAACGGTCATTGACGCATGCTAACAGCGGCTCATGCGCCTCATTGCACAGCTCCTGAGTCTCCTCGTCCGCGGCACGGGCCTGATGCTGGGCCTTTCCGGCGCGATCCTCGCCCTGATGAGCCTGGGCGGCGCAATCAGCCCCCGGCTGGACGCCCTGACCCACGCGGCGCCGCTTTGGCTCGCCATGGGCGTGGGGGCGTTGGTTCTGGGAGGTCTCTTCGCGCGTCAGGCGGAGCGATGGGTCATTGTCGCCCTCGGCGTCGTCACGATCGGCGCCTGCGGGGTGATGATGCTGCCCGAACTACGCATGGCCTGGCGATTCAAGCCGGCGGCCGTGGCTCCCGGCGACCTGAAGATCATCCAGTTCAACGCCTGGCACGAGAACTACGCGCCCGAAAAGAGCCTGGAGTGGCTGCTGGCGCAGGACGCTGACGTGATCGTACTGGAAGAGGCCGGCAATACCGCGTGGCCGATCGCGAAGCGGTTGCGGGAGGCCTATCCCTTCACATCCTGCAAGGCTGGCGGCTGCGAGCCCTGGATCTTCTCGCGGCGGAAAATTCTCGCCTCCGGCGCTCTGCCCCGGGGGCTTCCCGCCGCCTGGGCCCAGATCGACGATCCGGCCGGCCCCTTCACGGTGATGGGCGCGCACTACGTCTGGCCGGTGCCGGCGGGACGTCAACAGATGCAATCACGGATGCTCGCCAACGCTGCTTGGGCCTTCGATCATCGCAGCCTGATCATCACCGGCGACTTCAACTCCACACCCTGGTCGTTCACGCTGAGGCGTCAGGACAGGGCCCTAGGTCTCAACCGATGGACACGAGCCCTGCCCTCCTGGCCATCCGGCCAGTTCTCGCGCGTCGCCGCCGCGCCCGCGCCGTTCCTGCCGATCGACCACGTCTACGCCGGCTCCGACTGGCGCGCGATCAAGGTCGAGCGCGGACCCGTCATTGGCTCCGACCATCGCCCGGTCATCGTGACGCTGCGCCGATCGTCCAAATAAAAACGGCTCCAGGCGCGAGGCCTGGAGCCGCTTGAATGCGCGAAGCGCCCTGCGTTAGGCGTCGGCCGCGATATTGGCGCTGACGATCTTGCCCGGCTCCTTCGGCGGCTCGCCCTTGGGCAGAGCGTCGACATTTTCCATGCCTTCGACCACCTGGCCCCAGACCGTGTACTGACCGTCCAGGAAGGTGGCGTCGTCGAACACGATGAAGAACTGGCTGTTGGCCGAGTTCGGATCGGGCGTCCGGGCCATCGAGCAGACGCCGCGCACGTGCGGCTCCTTGTTGAACTCCGCCTTCAGGTCCGGCTTGTCCGAACCGCCGCGGCCGGTGCCCGACGGATCGCCGCCCTGGGCCATGAAGCCCGGGATCACGCGGTGGAAGACGACGCCGTCATAGAAGCCCTCGCGCACCAGTTCCTTGATCCGCTCGACGTGGCCAGGCGCCAGGTCAGGGCGCAGCTTGATGGTGACCGGACCGGTCTCCAGCGTCAGGATCAGGGTGTTTTCGAGGTCGGCCGACATGGTCTTCCCTTATGTGGCGAGTGATGCGACCGCGCTTCTAGCGCGGTTCATGGCGCCCTGTGAACCAAGTCTTCGTGCGAAAACGATTGGAGCTCAGCGAACTTCCGTCGGCAAATCGATATCGCAGACAGAAAAGTCCGCACCTTTCAAAGCCCTCAGACGCTGAGTTTCCGCTGCGAACCATGGACCCTTTGGGTCAATAAGCCGCACCTTGGGCCGTTCGTTTTCGGGGATGTCCGACAGCAGTCGAACCTTCAGCATCTGATCTTGCGGCGCGGGAACGGGTTCGCCTGTCTTGATGGCGCGCACAGCGCTCAATCCGCTGACCACGCGCCCAAAGGCCGTGTAGCGCTTGTCCAGCGACGGATAAGGCTGTCGCATCAGGAAGAACTGGCTGTTGGCCGAGTTGTTGTCGTCGTCCCGCGCCATGCCGACCACGCCGGGGCAATAGGTTCCCCAGGCCGCGACCTTGTGGTCGCTGGTCATGTCGCTCCAGCTCCAGGCCTGGCTGACGACCGGCAGGGACTTCAGGTAGCCGACCTCGAGCCCGGCCGGCGCCGCCATGGTGACGAAAGGCGTCTCGGCGGTGCGGCGGAACGTGAACTCGGCCTTGAGGTTGGGCTTGTCGGAGCCGCCCTCGCCCGTATTGGTCGGATCGCCTGTCTGAGCCATGAACCGATCGATGACCCGGAAGAAGGTCCGGCCATCATAGACGCCCGCGCGTGTCAGCTCCTGCAGGCGCGCGACGTGGTTCGGGGCAACCTCTGGGATCAGCTCGACCAGCACCCGGCCCTTGTTGGTGTCGATCACCAGGATCGTCTCGGGCGCGGGCGTGCGCCAATCCTTTTCCGACGGCTTGCTCGGCGTCGCCGCCATGGCGGCGCTCGAGATCATCGCGAGAACCAGGCAAGGCGGCAGCGCGCGCGAGAGCGTCATGTCATTTCACCTGAACGGGGACGTCGAGATCACAATTGGTGAAGCTGGCGCCCAGTTCGGCCTGTCGCTTGGTCGCCAAAGCCTTGAAGGCAGCCGAGCGGGTGTCCATGACCCGCACCGTGGGACGCTTGTCCGCGGGCAGGTCGGCCAGCAGCTTGACGCTCAGCATCTTGTCCTGGGGATCGGGCACGGGCTCGCCGGTATTGATGGCGCGGACGACATCGAGGCCCTGCAGCACGCGGCCGAAGGCGGTGTAGGTCTTGTCCAGCGAAGCGTTCGCCTGGCGCATGAAGAAGAACTGGCTGTTGGCGCTGTCGGGATCGCCAGCGCGGGCCATGCCCAGGACGCCCGGACAGAAGTTGCCCCAGGTCGCGACCTTGCGGTCTGCAGTCATCACGGCCAGGGCCGAGTTCTGGCTGGTCACCGGCAAGGCGTCGACCCATCCCTGCTCGTTGCTGCCGACCTTGAAGCTGGCGCCCAGCGGCAGGTCCGCGCCACGGCGGAAGGTGAACTCGGCCGTCAGATTGGGCTGGTCCGAACCGCCCATGCCGGTGTTCTGGGGGTCGCCCGTCTGGGCCATGAAGTCGCTGATGACGCGGAAGAAGGTCAGGCCGTCGTAGAAGCCGCTCTTCACCAGACCCCGGACGCGCTCGACGTGATTGGGGGCGGCCTGCGGATAGAGCTCGGCGATGATCCGCCCCTTGTTCGTCTCCACCACGATCACGTTATTGGGGTCAGGCGCGCGCCAGTCCGCGCCAGTAGGAGCGGCGGTCTGGGCCGAAGCCGTCGTAGCGGAGGCCGTCACTGCGGCGAGCGCCAAGGCGGCGGCGGTCATGGCGAACTTCATCGATTACCCCGAACAGACTAGGTCATGGCCGGCGTAGAACGAC
>JAYRLX010000584.1:0-1543 GCA_041905125.1 Caulobacter sp.
TGGTCGACGCCGTCTGCGACAGCTTCACCGTCGAAGCCGACGCGATCAACCCGCCGCCGTCGCTGGGCGACGTCGAGGAGTCCCCGCTGGTCTCGGCCGTGATCACCTCCGGCGAAGGCGACATGACGGTCCTGCTGGCCGTCAGCCGCATCCTGCCCGAGCGCCCGATCGCCCTGGCGGCGTAACACCTCCAAACATTTGTTCGAATTCCCTCTTCCGCTCGCCCCGAGCGGGACGCTAGTGTCGCGCTAAGCAAGAGGGAGACGAGCATGAAGGCCGCTGTTCTGCGCGAGGTGGGCAAGCCCCTCGAGATCGAGACCGTGGCCATCGGCAAGCCTGGCCCGCGCGAGGTGCTGATCCGCACCAAGGCCGCCGGGGTCTGCCACTCGGACCTGCACTTCATCGAGGGCTCCTACCCCCATCCCCTGCCGGCCGTGCTGGGCCATGAGAGCGCCGGGATCGTCGAGGCGGTCGGCTCCGAGGTGCGGACGGTCAAGGTCGGCGACCACGTCATCACCTGCCTCAACCCCTATTGCGGCCACTGCGAGGTCTGCCTGACCGGGCACATGAACCTCTGCATCAGCCCCGAGACCCGCCGGGGCAAGAGCGAGGAGCCGCGCCTCTTCAAGGAGGACCTGGGCGGCGGCCAGCGCGGCCCGATGGCCCAGTTCCTGAACCTGTCGTCCTTCGCCGAGATGATGCTGGTGCACGAGCACGCCTGCGTCGCCGTGCGCAAGGACATGCCGTTCGACCGCGCCGCCCTGATCGGCTGCGCCGTGACGACGGGCGTCGGCGCGGTGATCCAGACCTCCAGCGTCCGGGCCGGCGAGACGGTGGCCGTGATCGGCTGCGGCGGCGTGGGCCTGGCGACGATCAATGGCGCGGCGATCGCCGGCGCGGGCCGGATCATCGCCATCGACCGCGTGCCCGCCAAGCTGGAGCTGGCCAAGACCTTTGGGGCCACGGACGTGATCGACGGCTCGCAAGTCGACGACATCGCCAAGGCGGTGATCGAGCTGACCGGCGGCGGCGTGCAGCACAGCTTCGAGGCCATCGGCCTGAAGGCGACGGCCGAGGCCTCGTTCAAGATGCTGAAGCGCGGCGGCACCGCCAACATCATCGGCATGATCCCGGTCGGCACCAAGATCGAACTGCACGGGCCGGACTTCCTGGGCGAGCGTCGCATCCAGGGCAGCTATATGGGCTCCAACCGCTTCCCGGTCGACATGCCGCGCCTGGTGGACTTCTACATGTCGGGCAAGCTGAAACTGGACGAGCTGATCTCGCGCCGGATCAAGCTGGAGGACGTCAATTCGGCCTTCGACGAGCTGAAGCGCGGCGAACTGGCGCGATCGGTGATCGTGTTCGACTGACATCTGGTCTAGTCCAGTTGTCACACAGCTGAAAAAGAAGTCGTGCTACTTCCGGCCTAGTTTACCGGAGTCCCGCCATGCCCCAGATCGATCGCCGCGGCCTGCTGGCCGCCATCGGCGCCCTGACCCTGCCGCCAGCGCTGGCGCGCGCGGCCGCCATCGACGCCGAC
>JAYRLX010000159.1:0-8647 GCA_041905125.1 Caulobacter sp.
GTACATCGCCCTGCCGGTGATGAAGCAGTGCCGGGACGATCTGATCGATCTGGACCTGTGGAATCCGCTGGGCCAACGCGCCCTGAACGCGCGCGACAGCCACGTGGCCTGGAAGAAGTACACCGAGTTCATGCCGCGGGCGCAGGTGGCGATGATGGAGATCCCCATCTACGCCACCTATTCGCTGCTGACCGACCTCGACGCCCTGTGCGAGCGGATCGTGACGGCCGAGAAGCGCTTCCGCGAAGGCCCGCAGAAGGTGATCCACACCCACCGCGCGGCTTAAGGCTTTAGGCCAGCCAGACCATCATGCGCGTCGCGGCCGGTTCGCCGCGCGCGACCGACGGCTTGTGCTCGACGACGCCGGTGTACAGAAAGCCCGCCTTGACCAGCACCCGGCCCGAAGCCTCGTTGTCGGCGAAGTGACCGGCCGTGACATAGCGCTTGTTCCAGGCGCCGCGGGCCCAATCCAAGGCGCTCTTGGTCGCCTCGGTGGCGTAGCCGCGTCCCCAATAGGGACGGCCGATCCAGTAGCCCAGCTCCACCTGGCCCTCGAGCGTGGTGAACAGGCCGACCACGCCGATCAGCCCTTCGTCCGCCAGCTCGATCGCGAAGGTGTTGTCGCGCGACCGGTCCTGCGCGCCGCAACGGGCCACGAAGTCCTCGGCGTGGGCGCGGGTGTAGGGCGAGGGCATGCGCGTGGTCATGCGCGCCACGTCATGATCGACGCAGAAGGCCGCCACGCGTTCGACGTCGGCCTTGGCCGGAACGCGCAGCGTCAGCCGCTGGGTTTCGATGACGGGTCTTTCTTCGATGACGCACATCGGCGCCTCCCAAGGTTCCTCCGGTCCTCCTTGAAGCGGGACCGTGACGCCGCCATGGCGAGTTCTGTGCGGCGGCGAGACAAAACAAAAGCGGGGAGCCCGGCGTTCCGGACTCCCCGCTAGAGATCGTCTGTCCGGATCGTCTTCAACTGAAGCACGATCCGAAGAAACCTTGGTTCGTGCTTACTCGGCCGGCTGAGCGGTCGGGGTCACGGTCACGTAGGTGCGATTGTGCTTCTTGGTCACGAAGCCCACCGCGCCCTGCACGAGCGCGAAGAGGGTGTGATCCTTGCCCATGCCCACGCCCGAACCCGGGTAGAACTTGGTGCCGCGCTGACGCACGAGGATGTTGCCGGCGAGAACCTTCTCGCCGCCGAACTTCTTCACGCCAAGGCGCTTCGACTCTGAGTCGCGGCCGTTGCTGGACGAACCGCCAGATTTTTTGTGAGCCATTGTGCTCTCCTATCCTCTGGGGGCGTCGCCTTAGGCTTCGCCGTCTTCCGTCTTGGCAGCCTTCTTAGGGGCGGCCTTCTTCTTCGGGGCGGCTTCGGCGGCCGGCTCGGCGGCGGCTTCAGCAGCCTTCGGAGCCTTGGCCTTCTTCGGAGCCGGAGCGGCTTCCGCGGCGGCCGGGACCGAGAACGGCACGGCGGCGTCGCCGAGGCCGCGAGCGCGGGCGTCCAGGATGACCTTCGGGGTCAGGTCGATCGAACCTTCCCACTTGGCTTCCTTGCCGGCGCCGGCGACGGACGTGACGCGCACGACCGACTCGAGCTGGCGGTGACCGCGGGTGCGGCGGTAGCCCTGACGGCGGATCTTCTTGAAGATCTTCACCTTCTCACCCTTGCGGGTTTCGATCAGGGTGCCGGAGACGACAGCGCCGTCCACGGTGGGGGCGCCGACCGTCACGGCCTCGCCTTCGCCAAGCATCAGGACTTCGCCAAAGGCCACGGCCGCGCCGGGTTCACCTTCGAGCTTTTCGACCACCAGCAGGTCGCCGGCTTGAACCCGGTACTGCTTGCCGCCGGTTTTGATCACCGCGTACATAGGTTTAGCGCCTTAAAAACGTGCGTTCGCAAAATAGGGAACGCCCGCTCGGAAACCCGGCGGGCGAAGAGGGCGCGACTTATACAGCCGCGAGCCCGAGAGTCAACGGCGTCGCCACGGGAATCCGGCCCTGAATCCGCTAAATGCGAGAAGTTCGCGATGACCCCTGGTGTGTTACTTTATAACACGCTATATGCCTCTGCGTGAACCCGACGCTTCTCGCCCCCATCGCCGCCACCGGTTTCGCCGTCGCCTTCCTGCACGCGGCGCTGCCAACCCACTGGCTGCCGTTCGTCCTGGTCGGGCGCGGCCAGCATTGGTCGGCGGGCAAGACGCTGAGCGTCACGGCCCTGGCCGGCCTGGGGCACGTGGCCTTCACCATTCTCCTGGGCATGGTCCTGGTCGGCGCGGGCCTGGCCGTGCAGCCGCACATGGGCGCGGTGTTCGGCTGGGCGGTCGGCGCGCTGATGGGCGTGCTGGGACTCTTCTATCTCTGGCGCGGCCGCCACGATCACGGCGAAGGCGATATAAAGACTCGTCGCTACGCCTCGGACCGCGCCGCCATCATCGCCCTGGTCGTGCTGCTGACCCTGTCGCCCTGCGAGGCCTTCCTGCCGATCTATCTGGCCGGCGTGAAGCACGGCTGGACCGGCTTCATGGCGCTGAGCGCGGTTCTGATGGCCGCGACCGCCACGGGCATGCTGCTGTTCACGACCCTCAGCCTCGCCGGCGTCAAGCGCCTGGGGCTGGAGCGGATCGCGCGCTACGAATCGACGATCCTGGGCCTGGCCCTGATCGCCATGGGCCTGGGGGTCGCGTTCCTCGAACTGTAAGGACGCCCCGGCTTTTGTTTGCCCGGGCGAGCGCCTAAATAGCGCTCCATGACCCAAGCCTCTTCCGCCACTTCCGGCAAGATCCCCGTCACCGTGCTGACCGGCTATCTCGGCGCCGGTAAGACCACGCTGCTCAACCGCATCCTCACCGAGGAGCACGGCAAGCGCTACGCCGTGATCGTCAACGAGTTCGGCGAGGTCGGCATCGACAACGACCTGGTGGTCGGCGCCGACGAGGAAGTGTTCGAGATGAACAACGGCTGCGTCTGCTGCACGGTGCGCGGCGACCTGATCCGGGTTCTCCAGGGCCTGATGAAGCGCAAGGGGGGCTTCGACGCGATTATCGTCGAGACCACGGGCCTGGCCGATCCCGGCCCGGTGGCCCAGACCTTCTTCGTCGACGAGGACGTCAAGGCGCGCACGGCGCTGGACTCGGTCACCGCCGTGGTCGATGCCAAGCACATCATGCTGCGCCTGGGCGACAGCAAGGAGGCCGTCGAGCAGATCGCCTTCGCCGACCAGATCGTGCTGAACAAGACCGACCTCGTCTCCGAGGACGACCTGCGCCACGTCGAGGCCCGCATCCGCCGGATCAACCCGCTGGCCCCGATCCACCGCGCCCAGCGCTCGAACGTTCCGCTGGAAGCCATCCTGGGCAAGCACAGCTTCGACCTGGACCGCATCACCGAGCTTGAGCCGGACTTCCTCAATCCCGCCCACGGCGAGCCGGGCCACGTGCACGACGAGCACTGCGGCCACGATCACCACCACCATGATCACGACCATGTGCACGACGAGCACTGCGGTCATGACCATCACCACCATCATCATCACGACGCCAAGAGCGACGTGCACGATGACGGCGTGAAGGGGATCTCGCTGACGCTGGACAAGCCCGTCGACGGCCAGAAGATCACCGCCTGGCTGAACGACCTGCTGGCCCGGCGGGGGCCTGACATCCTGCGCGCCAAGGGCATTATCGACGTGAAGGGCGAGAACAAGCGTCTCGTCTTCCAGGCCGTGCACATGATCCTGGAAGGCGACTTCCAGCGCGAGTGGACCGACAAAGACAAGCGCTACAGCCGCATGGTCTTCATCGGCCGCGACCTCGACGAGGCCGAGCTGCGCGCCGGCTTCGAGGCGACGGCGGCTTAGGCTGCTTAAACCCTCCCCCTAGCGGGGGAGGTGGTCGCGAAGCGACCGGAGGGGGAAGTGCTGCTGAGCCGGCTTCTCCCCTCTCCGTCGGCTTCGCCGACACCTCTCCCACGGGGAGAGGATTTCAAACAAAAAGCCCCGGAGCTGGCGCTCCGGGGCTTTCGTGTTCTTGGCTGTCGCCGAGGATCCTTAGTGGATGTCCTCGTTGATCAGACCGACCTTGTACCAGCCCGAGGTCTGCAGCTGGTTCAGGACGCCCATGAAGTCGGCGTACATCACGTCGGCGTCGGCGCGGATCATGATGCGCTGGTCGTCCTTCGGGCCGGCTTGGCCGTTGGCGGCGAACTTGGCGTTCAGATCGGCTTCCAGGCCATCCAGGCTGGTCTGACGGTCGGCGATGAAGATCGCGCCCGACTTCTGGATCGAGATGAAGACCGGGTCCTTCGGCTTCGGCGCGTTCGGGGGCGGCGGAACCGCCGGAGGCAGGTCGATCTTGATGGAGGTCACGGCCATCGGCACGGCGACCATGAAGATGATCAGCAGCACCAGAAGGATGTCCACGAAGGGCGTGACGTTGATTTCGGAATTTTGGCCCAGCGAATAACGGCCACCGCCGCCGCCAGCAAGTTTAGCCGCCATGCCTGACTGTCTCCCAGAAGGCCACGCGCCCCGCGCGCGCCTGAAATGTCATTACGTCGCCACGTCTGGCGTAGACGGGCGCGGAAGTAAAGCCCGACGACGCGGCGCAATAGCAAGCCCCTTTTTTTGACTTTTCGTCGAACGCCGTTCGAACGGGCGCCTGGGGCCAAACGCGCCCGGAAACGCATCGCCTTGAAAGAGTCTGGCCGTGGAAGGCTTGGCGCCTTATCTCGCGCGCATGATCTTTTCCTTCGACGCCTTCGTCACTGACGCCCTTTTCGACCGTTCCGGCCGCGCCGCCTTCGCCCTGGGCGACGGCACCGTGCGCCTGCAAACCGAGGACGGCTTCGTCACCGTGGAAGCCCATGGCGGTCCGTTGGGCGGCGCTGTCCTGGCCGCGGCCGCTCACCCGAGCGGCGCGGGAATCGTCACCGGCGGCGATGACGGCCGCGTGGTCTGGACCCGAATCGAGAACGGCGAGGTCGTCGCCACCGTCCTGGCCGAGGTGAAGAACAAGTGGATCGAGCACGTGGCGACCAGCGCCGCCTCGGGCCTGATCGCCTTCACCGCCGGCAAGGAAGTCCATATCCGCGACGCCGCCGATCCGGCCTTCGCCCGGACCTTCACGCACGAGAAGACGGTGTCGGGCCTGGCCTTCGAGCCCAAGGGCCGGCGCCTGGCCTCGGCCACCTATGGCGGGGCCTATCTCTGGTATGCGCGCATCGCCGACCAGAAGCCGCAGCTCCTGAAGTGGGCCGGCAGCCACATCGCCGTGGCCTTCAGCCCGGACGGCAAGTTCCTGATCTCGTCGATGCAGGAGAACCAGCTGCACGGCTGGCGCCTGTCGGACGGCAAGGACATGCGGATGGGCGGCTATCCGGCCAAGATCAAAAGCCTGGCCTTCTTCGACAAGGGCAACCTGCTGGTCACCGCTGGGGCCAACGGCGCGGTCATCTGGCCGTTCGCCGGCGCCAGCGGGCCGATGGGCAAGGAAGCCGCCGAGATCGGCTTCTCCCGCGATTCGATGGTCGTCCGGGTCGCCGGCATCGACACCCACCCCGTCTGCCTGGCCGGCCAGGACAACGGCAAGATCTGGGCGGCTCACATGCGCAACGGCCGCATCGAGACCCTGAAGGCCGAGAAGGGCGCTCCGATCAGCGCCTTGGCCGTCAGCGCCGACGGCAAGTTCGTGGCCTGGGGCGATGAGAGCGGCGAGGCCGGGGTCATGGAGATCCCCGACATCAGCGGCCCGCGCCAGTTCGCGGGGTAAGGCTAGGGTCTAGAACCCCTTCAGCTCGCCCCACTCCTCGAACGGGGCGCGGCGGGAGCGGAAGTTGTTCACGGGGGCTTCGGGGTCGCGATAGCCCAGGGCCATGCCGGAGAACAGCATGTGGCCTTCCGGCAAGCCGACGTGCTCGTCGACCAGCTTGTTGTAGTGCGACCAGAACTCCTGTGGGCAGGTGTCGAGGCCGCGCTCGACCGCCAGCAGCATGAAGGTCTGCATGAACATGCCGACGTCGCTCCACTGCGGCGGGCCGCAGCGGCGGTCGATCGAGAAGAACAGCTGCACGGGCGCGCCGAAGCCCTGGCCGTTGGTCGAGAACCACTGCAGGCGGGCCATCTTGTCCTCGCGCGGGATGCCCAGCGCGCCATACATGTCCTCGCCGACCTGGAAGCGGCGGCTGCGCAGCGGTTCCCACAGATTGGCGGGGTAGACGTCGTATTCCGTCGGGTCCGGCGAGGCGACGCGGGTCAGCATGGCGTCGGTCAGGGCCTTCAACGGCGCGCCAGAGACCGCCTGCACCCGCCAGGGCTGGAGATTGCCGCCGGAGGGGGCGCGGGCGGAGAGCTCCAGCAGCTCGCGCACCAGGGCGGCGTCGACGGGGTCCGGCTTAAAGGCGCGCACCGACATGCGGCGGTTGACGGCGTCGATCACGTCCATCGAAGGCTCCCTTAATTGTCTCGCCGCCATGCTCGCGACAGCGACTTTTCCTCTGGCTAGCATCCCGCCGCAGCGTAAAGACAAGTCTGTTCGAGATTCTCTTCCTGATCTCCTTGGGGGCGTTCCTTGCGGCGGCTGTTGCGCAACATCGCTTTGGCTCTGTTCATCATCCTGGTCGCGGGACCGATCGTGACCGTGATCCTCTACCGCTTCATCCCGCCGCCGGTGACGCCGCTGATGGTGATCCGCGCGGTCGAGGGGAAGGGGCTGGACCATCGCTGGCGGCCGATCGACGAGGTCGCGCCGGCCTTGCCGCGCGCCCTGATCGCCGCCGAGGACGCCCGGTTCTGCGAGCACCACGGCTTCGACTTCAACGCCCTGCAGAAGGCCTACGCCAACAACGAGGCTGGCAAGAAGATCCGCGGCGGCTCGACGATCAGCCAGCAGACGGCCAAGAACGTCTTCCTCTGGCCGGGCCGCTCCTATGTCCGCAAGGGGCTGGAGGCCTGGTTCACGGTGCTGATCGAGGTCGGCTGGGGCAAGAAACGGATCATGGAGGTCTATATGAACTCCATCGAGTTTGGGCCCGGCATCTATGGCGCCGAGTCGGCCTCGCGCCGCTATTTCGGCGTCGGCGCCGACAAGCTGACCCAGGCCCAGGCCTCGCGCCTGGCGGCGATCCTGCCCAGCCCGCTGAAGTGGCGGGTGATCAAGCCGGGCAAGTACGTCGCCAAGCGGACCCAGAAGATCGGCAAGGCCTCGGGGACGGTGCGCCGCGACGGCCTCGACGATTGCATCGACTAGCTCGACCACCACCCGCGCGTGGCGGGGCAGGCGTCCAGCGCGCGCTGATAGCCGTCGCGCTGGCGCAGCCGCTTCACGTAGGCCGTCTCGGCCTCGCCGAGCGGAAAGTCGATGTTCTTGCGCGCCATCTCCAGGGCGTAGCCCACCGAGACGTCCGCCGCGGTGAAGGCCTCGCCGGCCATGTAGGGCGCTTCCGCCAGCCGGCGGCTGACCAGGCCGAGACGGCTGGTGAACACATGCATGGCCTGGCGGACCGTCCAGTTGTCGCGGTCGCTCTCCGGCGCGAAGTGCTTGGCGCCGGTGAGGAAGAAGACCGAGGCCGCCAGCCCCGCCTCGCCCAGGTGCAGGAACTGCTGATAGGCCGGGAAGGCGGGATCCGCCGCGTCCGGCGCCAGGGGCGAGGGTCCGTAGCGGCCCAGCAGGTACTCCATGATCGCGATCGACTCGACCATGGTCACCTCGCCGTCCCGGATCGCGGGAATGAAGCCGCCGGGATTGATCGCCAGGAACTCCGGATCGTTCTCGACCCCGGCCAGCAGGTCGACATCGCGCAGGCGATAGGGCAGGCCCATCTCCTCCAGCAGCCAGACGACGCGAAAGCCGCGGCCTTCTCCGTAGACGGTGATCATCCGCGCATGCCCAGGACCGCGAACAGACCGCCCTGCGGATCCATGGCGTTGACCACGAAGGCGCCGCCCGGAACCTCGACCGGCCCCATCAGCACCTGGCCGCCCTGGGCCTTGATGCGCTCGACGGCGGAGTCGACGCCCTCGACGCCGAAATAATGCAGCCAGTAGGGCATCGGCGCGGGCGCATAGTGGCTGAACATGCCGCCGATCGCCGCCGAGCTGGGCCCGAAGGTCTGGTAGACGCCCATCTCGCCCATGGGCACGGTGTCGTGCTTCACCCAGCCGAACAGAGGCGCATAGAAGTCGAAGGCCTTCTCCCAGTCGGCCGCGTGCAGTTCGGACCAGCCCAGCGAGCCCGGCGACATCGGCGCAGGACGGGGCGGCGGCGTCTCGAGCGATCCGCGGAACAGGATGAACATCGCGCCCTGCGGATCGGCGAGGACCGCGAAGCGGCCGACGTTCGGGATGTCCTGCGGCGCCTTGTGGACCGCGCCGCCGGCGGCCTCGACCTTCTTGGCGTAGGCGTCGACATCGTCCACGCCGAGATAGCCCAGCCAGCCGGGCGGAACGTCCTTCATCTCCAGCATGCCGCCTACGGGGAAGTCGCCGGCCTTGAAGATCGTGTAGGGGCCATGCGGGCCGGACGAGGCCTCGGTCGTCCAGCCGACGACGGCCTTGTAAAAGGTTTCCGCCGCCGCGGCGTCCGGCGTGACCAGTTCGAACCAGACGAAGTCGCTAGCCATGGGTGTCGTCCTATGGGCGGGGGAGGGGGATACG
>JAYRLX010000585.1:0-1541 GCA_041905125.1 Caulobacter sp.
GCCCTCGTACATGAGGTCGACGATCAGCTTCAGCTCGTGCAGGCACTCGAAATAGGCCATTTCCGGCGCGTAGCCGGCTTCCACCAGCGTCTCGAAGCCGGCGCGGACCAGCTCGACGGTGCCGCCGCACAGGACGGCCTGCTCGCCGAACAGGTCGGTTTCGCACTCTTCGCGGAAGTTGGTTTCGATGATGCCCGAGCGGCCGCCGCCGATGGCCGAGGCGTAGGCCAGGCCGAGGTCGAGGGCGTTGCCGGTGGCGTTGTGGTGCACCGCGATCAGGCACGGCACGCCGCCGCCCTTCTGGTACTCGCCCCGCACGGTGTGGCCCGGGCCCTTCGGCGCCACCATCAGCACGTCGATGGTGTTTTTCGGCTCGATCAGGCCGAAGTGGACGTTCAGGCCGTGGGCGAACAGCAGGGCCGCGCCGTCACGGATGTTGGGGGCGATGTCGTTCTTGTAGATCGCGGCCTGGTGCTCGTCCGGCGCCAGGATCATGATCAGGTCGGCCCAGGCGGCGGCCTCGGCCACCGTCATGACCTTCAGGCCCTCGCCTTCGGCCTTCTTGGCGGTCGGCGAGCCGGCGCGCAGGGCGACGGCGACGTTCTTGGCGCCGGAGTCGCGAAGGTTAAGCGCGTGGGCGTGACCTTGGCTGCCATAGCCTACGATGGCGATCTTCTTGTCCAGGATGCGGGCGATGTCGGCGTCGCGGTCGTAGTAGACGCGCATGTTTTTTCTCCAGGACTGGTCGATCAGGGTCGCCCAACGCAACGGAAGAGCGACGAAGGCCGGGCGTTTGAGCGTTTTTTTGCCGTTTCGTCAAGGCAGAGCCGACAGAACGCCGAAATCCGGAAGCCTTCGCGACCCCGTTTTAGGCGGAGGTTCGCGGCTTCGCCATCACGGGGTGAAAAAACCCGCGCGAGGCGCATGAAAAAGGGGCGGAGGATCGCTCCTCCGCCCCGCCTGATTAGCAAGGAGCGATCACCAGAAGAGATCGCGCCAGACGCTCATGACCTGGCCGCTCCAGATGTCGACCAGGATGGCGTCGTCGCCGACCCGCACCCACTCGCAGCCGATCGGCGGCTGCGGCAGGCCGTAGCGCCAGGCGTCGAGATAGTACGAGCTGCCGTACCAGCCGCCCGGCAGATAGTCGCCGAACGACCAGGCCCTCACGTACCAGCCGCGCGGGTAGCGATAGACCGGCGCGCGATAGCGCTGCGGCGCGGAATAGAAAGGACGATAGGTATAGCGGTCGTAGTGCGGCCGCCCACGGTCGAGATCCCGGTAGCGGTCGCGGCCTCGGTCGTTCCACTCCCAGCTGCGGTTGTCGTTCCAGCGGTAGTCGTTGCGGTCCCGGTCGCGGTTGTCGTTCCAGCGATTGTTGTCTCGATCACGGTCACGATCCCGGTCCGGCCAGCCAGGTCGGTTGTTGTCGTTGCGGTCCCAGCCGCCCCGGCGATCGTCGCCGCCGCGATTGCGGTCTCGGTCGCCGTCCGGACGCGGGGGCTGAGGCTGGGCCTGCGGGGGCTGCCCTTGCGGCGGCT
>JAYRLX010000586.1:0-1535 GCA_041905125.1 Caulobacter sp.
CGACCTCGGCGCCGGCGTCCTTGAACGCGTAATAGGGCGCGGCGAATTCCTCCAGCCAGAAGCCGGTCTTCTTGCCGGTGTCGCCGAGTTGGTCGTGCGAGGTGAGGACCATCAGGATCTTCACGGGCGTTCTCCTTTGGAGCATGGGCGCATGCCGCTCGGATCGCCGAGCGGCGAAAGGACGACGCGTCGGCGTCGTAAGGCGGCCTTATCTGGTGAGGGAACGCGCGCGAAGCCAGAGCGGTCCGGCGCAAAAGAAAACCGCCGCTTCGGACGCATGCGACAACGTCCACAGCGGCGGCGCTTGGCGGACGAATCCGCCGAGTCATCGCGCTCTGGTGTGACGCGATGACCTCAGCATAACGGTGTGCGGCGAAGAGGCGACGGCTTTCGCCCTTGGGGCGAACGCCAGACGCGGCCTAGGCGATTGCCATGCGGCGCTGGCGCGCTATCTAGCCAACATGGCGCTGCACATCATCAAGCTGGTCGTAGGCTGTGACTCGATCGACGACCTTGTGGCCTGGCACAAGGAGAGCGATCGTCCCTGGGTCATGCACACCCGCATGACGCCCAAGCGGATCGACGAGGTGCTGGATGGCGGCTCGCTGTACCGTGTGTTTAAGGGCCAGATCCTGTGTCGCCAGAAGATCCTGGCCATAGACACCGTGGGCTCGGGACCGGCGTCGCGATGCGAGGTCACGGTCGATCCGACGATCGTCCGTGTCGCGCCGCAGCCCCGTCGGGCCTTCCAGGGATGGCGCTATCTGACGCCCGAGGACGCGCCGCCAGATCTTAGCGAAGGCGAGGCGGCCGACCTGCCGCCGGAGCTGGCCCGCCAGCTGCGCGAACTGGGCGCCTGGTAACTTCGGCGATCGTTGTTAGCTTAATAGCAACTAGGGCGGGTGTTTCCTCTGCGTAGGGAAGCGGAGGAAATGACGATGAAGGCCGGTTACGCCGTCTTGGGGGCGGGCATGTTGTTTGTGGGGTTCGCCGTCGGCGTCTTTATCGCCCTGCACCCCGCGATCTGATCTCCGGCGTCAGACCCGTTCCACGGCCATATTGTCGATCAGTCGCGTACCGCCCAGCCAGGCCGCCACCAGGATGCGGCCCTCGGCGTCGCCGATCGGGCCAGGGCCCAATCTCGACAGATCGCTGGCCTCGCGCACTTCAACATAATCGACCTGACGGAATCCCGCCGCCTTCAGCGCCTCGACGGCGACGGCTTCGGCCTCGTCGATCCGACCGCCTGACGCCACAGCCTGAGCGAGCGCCTTCATGGCGTTCGGCAGGGCCACGGCGGCGGCGCGTTCGTCCGCGGACAGGTAGGCGTTGCGCGAGGAAAGGGCCAAGCCATCCTCGGCCCGGGCGGTGGGCGCGCCAATGATCTCGATGGGGATGTCGAGGTCTCGCGCCATGCGCTTGACCACCTGCAATTGCTGATAGTCCTTCTCGCCGAACACGGCGACGTCGGCCTGCGACTGGATGAAGAGCTTGGCGACGACGGTCGCGACGCCGCCGAAGAACTGCGGCCGGGC
>JAYRLX010000587.1:0-1532 GCA_041905125.1 Caulobacter sp.
GTCCGAACGTGTTGCGCGACGCCGCCGGTAACCGCGTCGTCCTGCTGACCCGCGCCACCGACTTCTTCCACGACGAGACCTATCTGTGGGATGGCCAGACCGCCCGCCTGCTGCCGATCCCGCAAAAGGTCGGGGTGCGCGGCCTGATCGACGGAAAACTGGTCCTGAAGATCGAGGAGCCGTGGACCACGCAAGTCGGGGTTCGCTCGGTGACCTATCCGGCGGGCTCGCTGGTCGCGGTGTCGGAGGGCTTCCTGACCAAGGCGCGCGACAAGGCGATCGCGATCAGCAACGACTGCGACCCCTGCCAGCTGCTGGCCCCCGGCCCGCGCCAGTCGATCGACCAGGTGGCCGTGACCGACCACCGCGTGCTGGCCGTCGTCTATGACAACGTCCGGGGCGGCCTGGTCAGCCTGCGGCTGCGCGGCGAGTTCGGGGTGACCTCCCAACCGCTGCCCGTGATCGACAACGCCGCCGTCTCGCTGGGCTCGCACTCGGACGAGGGCGACGACGTCTTCTACACGGTCGAGGGCTTCCTGACCCCGACCCAGCTGAAGCTGGCCGACGCCACCGGGACCACCGCCCAAACCGTCAAGGCCCTGCCCGCCCTGTTCGACGCCAAGGATCTGGTCGTCGAGCAGAAGTCGGCGACCTCGAAGGACGGAACGAAGATCCCCTACTTCCTGGTCCACAAGAAGGACTGGAAGCTGAACGGCCAGAACCCGACCCTGCTGCACGCCTATG
This sequence comes from Caulobacter sp., assembly GCA_041905125.1. Classification (GTDB taxonomy): domain Bacteria; phylum Pseudomonadota; class Alphaproteobacteria; order Caulobacterales; family Caulobacteraceae; genus Caulobacter. The sequence continues at coordinate 745 of JAYRLX010000587.1, forward strand.
GCGGCTTCAACCTGTCCAAGCTGCCGGTCTATGACCCGCTGATCGGCAAGCTGTGGCTGGAGCGCGGCGGCGCCTACGCCGTGGCCAACATCCGCGGCGGCGGCGAGTTCGGGCCGGCCTGGCACGAGGCGGCGCTGAAGGCCAACCGCCAGCGGGCCTATGACGACTATTTCGCCGTCGCCGAGCGGATGATCGCCGACAAGGCGACCTCGCCGCGCCACCTCGGCGCCTATGGCCGCTCGAACGGCGGCCTGCTGATGGGCGTGGCCCTGACCGAGCGTCCGGATCTGTGGAACGCGGTGGTGGTCGAAAGTCCTCTGCTGGACATGATCCGCTACACCCAGCTGCCGGCCGGCGCCTCGTGGATCGGCGAATATGGCGACCCGGCCATCCCGGCCGAACGCGCCTGGATCGAGAAGTACAGCCCCTATCAGAACCTCAAGGCCGGCGTGAAATACCCGCTGGCCTACATCACGACCTCGACCAAGGACGACCGCGTCCATCCGGGCCACGCCCGCAAGTTCGCCGCGCGCCTGGACGACCTGAAGGTCGACCACCTCTATTTCGAGAACACCGACGGCGGCCACGCCAACGGCGCCGACCCCAAGGCCAACGCCCGCCGGTGGGCCCTGCACTACACCTATCTGTCGCGTCAGCTGATGGATCACTAGATGAAGCGTCTTCTCCTCGCCCTCCTGACGTCCACGAGTCTGATGACCCTGACCCCCGCGACCGCCGCCGACGGCGCCAAGCCCGCCGAAGTCCGCACGCCGCTGTCCGAACTGGGC
>JAYRLX010000160.1:0-8581 GCA_041905125.1 Caulobacter sp.
CGGGGACGCGATCTACGCCGCCGTGGCCAAGGGGGCTCCCGCCGCGCCGGCGGACGGTCGCGCCTTCCCGAAGCCGCCGTTCTAGACTGGACACGAAAAAGGGCCGGTGATCGCTCACCGGCCCTCGATCACGGCCCGTCAGGGACGGGCGAAGGATCGTCTGGAAACTACCAGATCTTCACGCGGTCTTCCGGCGCGACGTACAGCTTGTCGCCCGGCTTGACGTCGAAGGCCGAGTACCAGCCGGGCTGGTTCCGGATCGTGCCGTTGACGCGGTAGTATCCCGGCGAGTGCGGGTCGCTGGCGATCTGCTGCTTCAGGGCGTCGTCGCGCGACTTGCCGCGCCACACCTGGGCCCAGCCCAGATAGATGCGCTGGTCGCCGGTGAAGCCGTCCAGCACCGGGGCCGGCTGGCCCTTCAGCGAGACGTGGTAGGCCTCGAGCGCCAGGGTCAGGCCGGCCATGTCGCCGATGTTCTCGCCCATGGTCAGCTTGCCGTTGACGTGCACGCCCGGGAAGGGCTCGAACGCCGAGTATTGGGCGCCGAGGCGGTCGGCCTGGGCGTTGAACTTGGCGGCGTCTTCCGCCGTCCACCAGTCGCGCAGCACGCCATCGCCGTCGGACTTGCGGCCCTGGTCGTCGAAGCCGTGGCCGATCTCGTGACCGATCACGCCGCCGATGCCGCCGTAGTTGATGGCGGCGTCCGCGTCCGGATGGAAGAACGGCGCCTGCAGGATGGCGGCCGGGAACACGATCTCGTTGTTGACCGAGTTGTAGTAGGCGTTGACCGTCTGCGGGGTCATGCCCCACTCGGTCTTGTCGACCGGCTGGTTCAGGCGCTCGACGTCGTGGCGATAGTCCCAGGCGCCTTCGCGGATCGCGTTGCCGTAGGCGTCGTTCTCCTTGATCTCCAGCTTGGAGTAGTCACGCCACTTGTCGGGATAGCCGATCTTGACGGTGAACTTGGCCAGCTTGTCCTGGGCCTTGACCTTGGTCTCGGCGCCCATCCAGTCGAGATTGTCGATGCGGGTCTTCAGGGCGGTGCGGATGTCGCCGACCAGCGACAGCATCTTGGCCTTGGACTCCGGCGGGAAGTAGGCCGCGACATATTCCTTGCCGACCGCCTCGCCCAGCATGCCGTTCACCTGGGCCACGCCGCGCTTCCAGCGCGGACGCTGCTCGGGCTGGCCGGCCAGGGTCTTGTTGCGGAACTCGAACTGGGCGTCGACGAAGCGCTTGGACAACATGCCCGCGCCGCCGTCGATCACCTTGAACGCCTGCCAGGCCTTCAGGGTCTCCAGCGGGGTGTCGGCGTAGATCTTGGCGTACTTCGGGAACGAGGTGTTGGTCGTGACGATGACGCGGTCCAGCTTCGGCAGCTCCGTGCCGACCAGATAGCGGTTCCAGTCATAGCCCGGCGTCATCGCCTGCAGCTCGGCCAGGGTGGCGGGGTTGTAGGTCTTGTCGCGGTTGCGGCGCTCGACGCGGGTCCACGAGGCGTCGGCCAGCTTGGTCTCGAACTCGACGATGGCCTTGGCGCTCTCGGCGGGCTTGGGCCAGCCGGCGAGGGTCAGCATCTTCTCGACATAGACGAGGTAGGCCGCCTTCTTGTCCGCGAACTTGGCGTCCAGATAGTAGTCGCGGTCGGGCAGGGACAGGCCGCCGGTCGAGGCGTAGACGGCGTAGCGCTGCGGGTTCTTGGCGTCGACCGAAATCCCCACGCCGATCAGCGTCGAATAGGGCGTGGTCGAGCTCTTGCCCATCAGGGCGGTGAATTCTTCCTTGGTCTTCACCTTCTTGACGCCGTCCAGCCACGGCTGCAGCGGCTTGGCGTCCAGCTTCTCGATCGTCGCCTCGTCCATGAAGGCGCGGTAGGCGGCGCCGATCTTGGCCTTCTCACCGGTCGCGGCCTTGTCGGCGGCGGCGGCCTCGATGATCGCGCGGGTGCGGGCTTCGGAGAGCTCGGTCAGCTTGTCGAAATTGCCGTAGCGGACGCGGTCGGACGGGATCACCGTCTTGGCGTCCCAGGTCCCGTTGGCGAACTTGTAGAAGTCGTCGCCAGGCTTGGCGGTGGTGTCCATGCCCGAGATGTCGAAGCCCCAGGTCCCATAGCGCGGGGACTCCAGCGAGGTCGCGTCGCCGGCGGCGGCGCCCGAGGCCGCGCCCGAAACCGCGAACGGCAGGATGGACTGCATCACGCAGGCGTCGTCGATGCAGGCGTGCTGTTCGTGGGCCTGGGCCCCGAAAGCCGACAGAGACAGCGCCGCAATCGCCGCCGCGCCGAACCAAACTCTTTTCATGGAAAATCGCATCCGTTGGTGTGAGCCAGAGCATGACGGCTGAAAGCGCGAACGGTTTCGGCCCCCCCATGCCCGAAATGACATAGAGCCTGCGTCATGTTTCCGGTTTTCATCAGAAATGGACGGGCTCTGTCGTCAATCTGCAACGGAGCGAAATATTTGCTTCCTTAAAAAAAGTTCATCGTCGTCGCTGGTCGCGCCTTTCCGGCTTGCACAGCCTCGACCGGCAAGGCGCGCGGTCGCGGCCCGACAGGCTGACGGGCGCAACGCCGTTACGGAAACTTTTGCCCTGGGGCGACCCCGATCGGGTGAGAACGTCAGGCCTTGGCGGGACGCCGACGGCGGGGGACGCGGACGATCGCCTCGCCGTCCATGATCAGGTCCTCGCCGACCAGGGCCTCGCAGCGCAGGGTGACGCGGGCGCTGACCTCGTCGATCGCCGCGACGGTGGCGCGGGCGGTGACGACGTCGCCGATCCGCACCGGCCGGTGGAAGGCCAGGGTCTGAGACAGATAGATCGAGCCCGCGCCCGGCAGGATGGTGCCGACCACGGCCGAGCCGAACGAGGCCGACAGCAGGCCGTGGGCGATCCGCCCGCGATAGGCGGTCTTGGCCGCGTAGGCCTCGTCGATATGGACCGGATTGAAGTCGTCCGACGCCTCGGCGAACAGGCCGATGCGCTCCTCGGTGACGGTCACGTGCTTCTCGGCCGTCATGCCGACCGACAGTTCTTCAAGGATGTAGCCGCCCGAGGCGTGAGGCTGGATCATGACGCCGCGTTAGCGGGCACGGGGCGCGGTGGCTAGAGGAAAAGCGGCGGGAGGGGCCGGAGAGAGCTCCATTGAGCCGGGTCGCCGGGAGCCCTAGGGATGAAGCGCCCAGGTGTGCTCGCGCTCTGCGACCCGCACGTATCGGTTCTGGCGCCACCAGTAGGTCTTGATCGTCGACTCGGTCGCGCTTCCGTGTATCGACGCCATGAGATCCCGCCGGCCGCCGTGAGATGACGGGAGCAGCGAACAGCGCTGCGCTATGCTCCTGAGGATGAGCCGCCATCCGTTGTTCGATCTCTCGAACCCATAGAGATCGCAGTTGCCGACGGGCGAGCAGCCGTACATCACAAGAAGCGCGGTGGACTTGGCCTGGGCGATCTGAACCCAGGCCGTCCAGAGGATGGGCGGCTCTCCATCGGCGCTTCCGAGTTCTGCGATCTGCTTCGAGAGCAAGCGCTCAGCGATGCGGTGTGCTTCCGCGTCGTCCCGTACGAACTTGATCTCTTGCGTGGGCGCCGCGGCGATGGCGGGCCGCGAAGGGTTGCGTTCAGCGGCGTCGGCGGCCGGCGGCAAGGCCAAGGTCAGCCAGAGCAGCGCGCTGAAGGGTGCGAACGTTCGGGCCCTTTTCATCACAATCTCGGTCCTAACGCTGGCCGTCACTCTCTTCGATAAGCGGCGATGCGGCAAATCGAACAAGGAGTCGGGCGGCGGGTCCGTTCCTCAATGCCCGCCCGCCGCCGCCGGCGCCGCCTTTCGCGGCGCTCTGGCCAGCATGCCGCGGGCGATCTCCTCCTCGCCGATCAGGGCGTGGGCGGCGCCCATCTGCTTGAGCAGGGCGACGTCGGCGTCGGTATAGGCGCGGGCGACGATCAGGGCCTTGGGGTTGGCGGCCCGGGCCTGCTCGATGATCCGCGCGGCCTCGAACGGGTTGGGCACGGCGACGAACAGGTGAGTGGCCTTGTCGAGGCCGGCCTTCAGCAGCACCTCGGGCTTGACCGCATTGCCGCCGACGGTCTCGAAGCCGGCGCGGCGCAGGTCCTCGGCGCGCTCGACATCGTCCTCGATCACGACCAGCGGCGTGCGACCCTTCAGCCCCTCGGCCACGGCCTTGCCGACCCGGCCATAGCCGACCAACACCGCGTGCGGCTGGGCGGCGGCCGAGGCCGGCGGCGCCTCGCCCCGGACCTTGGCCTCTTTGGCGATCATGCCGGGCAGGACCTTGTCGAGGATGGCGAACAGCAGCGGGTTGACCAGGATCGACAGGATCGCGCCGGCCAGGACGAGGTCGCGGCCGTCGTCGGGCAGCAGTTTCAGCGAGACGCCCAGGCCCGCCAGGATGAACGAGAACTCGCCGATCTGGGCCAGGCTGACCGAGATGGTCAGGGCCGTGCTCATCGGGCGCTTGAAGGCGCGGACGATGATCAGGGCGGCGATCGACTTGCCGACCACGATGATCAGCAGGGTCGCCAGCACGGCCAGCGGCTCGCGCAGCAGGACCATCGGGTCGAACAGCATGCCGATCGAGACGAAGAACAGCACGGCGAAGGCGTCGCGCAGCGGCAGGGTCTCGTTGGCGGCCTGCTGGGAGAGCTCGCTCTCGGCCATGATCATGCCGGCGAAGAACGCGCCCAGGGCGAACGACACGCCGAACAGGGCCGCCGAGCCGAACGCGACGCCCAGGGCGATGGCCAGCACCGCCAGGCGGAACAGCTCGCGCGAGCCGGTGTGGGCGATGCGGTGCAGGATCCAGGGGATCACCCGGCGGCCGACGATCAGCATCAGGGCCACGAACGCCGCGACCTTGCCGATGGTCAGGGCGAAGGCGCCCAGCACCCCGCCCGCGGCCGCGCCGCCCTTGGCGTGATCGACCGGCGCCTCGCCGCCCAGCACGCCGGACAGGGCCGGCAACAGGACGAGCGCCAGCACCATGGCCAGGTCCTCGACGATCAGCCAGCCGACGGCGATCTTGCCCCGGCCGGTCTCGATCAGCCGCCGCTCCTGCAAGGCGCGCAGCAGCACGACGGTCGAGGCCACCGACAGGGCGAGGCCGAACACCACGCCGGCGCCGACGCTCCAGCCCAGGGCGACCGCCAGGGCCAGGCCCATCGCCGTCGCCGCGCCGATCTGCACGACCGCGCCGGGGATGGCGATGTTCCTCACCGCCATCAGGTCCTTCATCGAGAAGTGCAGCCCGACCCCGAACATCAAGAGGATCACGCCGATTTCGGCCAGCTGCGGCGCCAGCTCCTGATCGGCCACGTAGCCGGGCGTGAAAGGCCCGACCAGCACGCCGGCCAGCAGATAGCCGACCAGCACCGGCAGCTTCAGCCGGTTGGCGATGGCGCCGAAGACGAAGGCGAGGCCCAGGCCCGCGACGATGGTGGCGATCAGCGAGGTATGGTGCAAAGGTCCTCCTTGACGGTCAGCTTTTTCGGGCGTACTCAACCAATATGGGTGACGATGCCCGAGGCTGCTAGATGCCGCACGCAAAAATTCTCCTCCCGGCGCAATGCCGGGCCGCCCGCGGTCTGATCAACTGGTCACAGGGAGAACTCGCCGACCGGGCGGGCGTTTCGCGCAGCACGGTCAAGGACTTCGAGACCGAGCGCCACGCCCTGCATCATAGCACCGAACGGCTGCTGATCGACGCGATCGAGGCGGCGGGCGTGATCCTGATCATGGCGGACGACGCCGGACCGGGTGTTCGCTTCAGGCGTTCGATCTAGCGACGGAGAAAAAGGGGCGGGCGCATGGAGCACGAGGTTTCGGCGGCGAACTACAAGGACCTGGTCCTGTTCCTGGCGACCGCCGGCATCGTCGCGCCGATCTTCAAGCGCCTGAAGATCAATCCCATCCTCGGCTACCTGCTGGCCGGCGTGATCCTAGGGCCCTTTGGTCTTGGCCGCTTCATCCACGCCGCGCCCTGGCTGGACTACGTCACCGTCGACAACCCCGCCGAAATCGCCCAGCTGGCCGAGTTCGGCGTCGTGTTCCTGCTGTTCATGATCGGGCTGGAGCTGTCGTGGGAGCGGCTGCGCCTGATGCGCAAGCTGGTCTTCGGCCTGGGGGCGGCGCAGGTGATCGGCTGCTCTCTGGTGCTGGCCGCCGGCGCCATGCTTTTGGGCCAGCCGCCGGCGGCGGCCCTGGCGATCGGCGCGGCCCTGACCCTGTCCTCCACCGCCATCGCCGTGCCGGTGCTGGCCGAACGTCGGCGGCTGCATTCCGAGGGCGGCCGGGCCACCTTCTCGGTGCTGCTGTTCCAGGACCTGGCCGTCGCGCCGATCCTGATCACCCTGGCCATCGTCGGGCGCGGCCATGGCGAGTTGCGGGCCTCCGACCTCTTGTCCCTCGCGCCCGCCGCGTTGGGGCTGGGCGCGATCGTCCTGGTCGGGCGCGTGGCCCTGCGGCCGATGCTGAAGTCCGTCGCTAAGGCCAAGAGCGAAGAGATGTTCATGGCCGCCTGCCTGCTGGTGATCATCGGCGCGGGGCTGGTCAGCCAGATGTCGGGCCTGTCGATGGCGCTCGGGGCCTTCGTCGCCGGCATCCTGCTTGCGGAGACCGAGTACCGACACGAGGTCGAGGTCAAGATCGAGCCCTTCAAGGGCCTGCTGCTCAGCCTGTTCTTCGTGTCGCTGGGCATCCGCCTCGACCTCTCCTTGCTGGTGGTCAAGCCGGCGGTCATCCTGGGGACGGTCGCGGGCCTGCTGGTGGTCAAGGCGGTCGTGGTGTTCGGCATCGGTCTGTTGATGGGTCTTGGCCGCAAGGCCGCGACCGAGGCGGCGCTGATCCTGGCGGCGGGCGGCGAGTTCGCCTTCGTGCTGCTGGACAACGCCATGGGCGCCCAGGTCGTCTCGCCGGCCATCGGCCAGGCGGTGCTGGTCTCGGCGACCCTGACCATGTTCCTGATCCCTGGGCTCGCGGCCTTGGGCGAGCGGCTGGGACGCAAGGGCGCGCCGCCGCCGGTCAGCGAGGCGCCGGCCTCAAGCGAGGAAGGGGGCGAGCCGGACCGCGTCGGTCCCGAGCCGGCCGGCCAGGTGCTGGTGATCGGCTACGGCCGGGTCGGCAAGCTGGTCGGCGACATGCTGGGCCGCCACGACCTGCCCTGGATCGCGATCGAGCGTGACGCGCGCCTGGTCGAGCAGGGCCGCCGCGAGGATCGTCGCATCTATTATGGCGACGCCGCCCGCGTGGAGCTGCTGGAGCGCTGCGGCCTGGCCACCGCCCGCGCCGTGGTCGTGACCATGGACGCGCCCGAGGCGGCCGAGGCGGTGGTCGCCGCCGCGCGCGGGGCCCGCCCGGACCTGGCCATCGTCGCCCGCGCGCGTGACGCCCGCCACGCCGCCCGGCTTTACGAGCTGGGCGCCACCGACGCGGTGCCCGAGACCATCGAGGCCTCGCTGCAGCTGTCCGAAGCCGTGCTGGTCGACATCGGCGTGCCGATGGGCCTGGTCATCGCCTCGATCCACGAGCGCCGCGACGAGTACCGCAAGAAGCTCAACCGCCCCGACGCCCTCGGCGGCAAACGTCGCCGGTTGCGGGACGCGTCGCTGCGGTAGGGCGTTGACCTAGGTCATACCGGCGGCGACCGTGGCGCGTTGATGCTGGCGCACCCGCACGGAAGGACGCCGATGACGAACGTCGATCCGCACCACGACCACTCCGGCCATCATCATCCTGGACACGCGCACGGCGCGCCGGAGGTCGCGGCGCCGAACCGGGCGGACGGCGTCATCTATACCTGCCCCATGCATCCGCAGATCCGCGCGACCAAGCCCGGAGCGTGCCCGATCTGCGGCATGGCGCTGGAGCCGCTGGTCGCCACCGCCGATGACCCGGGCGCCAGCGCCGAACTGACCGACATGACGCGGCGGTTCTGGATCGGCCTGGTGCTGACCCTGCCGGTGTTTGTTCTGGAGATGGGCGGCCACCTGGGCCTGGTTCCTCACCTGCACGGCCAGATCAGCGCCTGGATCCAGTTCGTCCTGGCGACGCCGGTGGTGCTGGGCTGCGGCTGGCCGTTCCTGGCGCGGGGCGCACGGTCGCTCATCACCGGTCAGCTCAACATGTTCACCTTGATCGCCCTGGGCGTCATCGTGGCCTGGACCTTCAGTGTCGCCGCTGTCCTGGCGCCGGACGTCTTCCCGCCGGCCTTCCGCGACGCGCACGGCGCCGCGCCGATCTATTTCGAGGCCGCGGCCGTGATCACCGTGCTGGCCTTGCTGGGGCAGGTGCTGGAGTTGCGCGCGCGGGCCGGAACGTCCGGCGCGATCCGCGCCCTGCTGGACCTGGCGCCGCGCACGGCTCGCCGGGTCGACGGCGACCATGACGTGGAGATCCCCGTCGAGGCCATCCAGGTCGGCTTCGAGCTGCGGGTGAGGCCCGGCGAGAAGGTCCCGGTCGACGGACGGGTGCTGAGCGGGAGCGCCGCGCTCGACGAGTCGATGGTCACCGGCGAGGCCATGCCGGTCGACAAGCATCCCGGCGATCCCGTGATCGGGGGCAGCGTCAACC
>JAYRLX010000588.1:0-1525 GCA_041905125.1 Caulobacter sp.
GATCACGCCGGCCGGCGACGCCAAGGGGCGGGTGTTCCGCGTTCGCATCGCCCTTCCGGCCGACAGCGGACTTCCGCCCGGCATGACCGTGGAGACGAATCTGGTGACCGATCGGCGCCCGACCGCGGTGCTGGCGCCGTCCAGCGCGGTGCGTGACGGCGCCGTGTGGACGGTGAAGGATGGCCGAGCCCAGCGCATCGCAGTTCGCATCGGCGCGGTCGGCGGCGACCTCACGGAAATCCGGACGGGCGTCGCGGCCGGTGAACGCGTGATCGTCAAGCCGCCCGAGGCCCTCAAGGACGGCCAGCGCGTGCGGGTCGCGAAAGGCCGATGAGCCTGCCGTCGGTCCTGGCGAACATCGCCCTGGCGCATCTGAGGGTCCGCGCCCGGCAGACGCTTGTGGCGACCCTGGGCGTCGCGATCGGCGTCGGCTTCTTCTTGGCCGTCTCCGGCATGATGGTCGGCTCGCAGAAGGACTTCATCCGCACGCTCGTCGACTCCGCGCCACATATCATCGTCCGCGACGAGCAACGTCGTCCGGTCCGCCAGCCCGCCTTGGACGCCTTTCCGAACGCGGCGGTCGCTATCCGCGGCCTGCGTCCGCAGGAGGAGGTGCGCGGCCTGAAGGACTGGCCGGCCATGCTGGCCGACGCTCGCGCCATCCCCGGCAGCCTGGCCGCCCCATCCCTGACCGGCGCGGTGACGATCGCCTATGCCGGCCGCAACGCGGCGGTCGCCCTGAACGGCGTCGATCCTCGCCTCGAAGGGCGGCTCGCCAAGATCAACGAGAGCCTGACGGGCGGCGCTTTGACCGATCTGGAGGCGCGGCCGGACGGCATCATCATCAGCCGACCGCTCGCGGACCGGCTTGGCGCGAAGCTGGGCGACACCCTGGTGGTCACCGCGCCGACCGGAACGCTGCAGCGGATGCGGATCCTGGCCCTGATCGAGCCCGACGCCCGCGCGGGCTTCTATGCCGGCGACACCGTCGCCTACGGCCTTCTGCGGACAGCGCAGGTCGTCTTCGCGCGACCCAGCATCGTCAATCAGATCCATATCCGACTGGCGGACTCGGCCGACGCCGAAGCCCAGGCCAAACGCCTTGAGGCGCGCTGGGGGTACAAGTGGGAGTCCTGGCAGGAGCGCTCGGTCGACATCCTGAACCTGCTCGTGGTGCGCAACATCATCATGTACGCGGTGATCATGGCCATTCTGATCGTGGCCAGCTTTGGCATCTATACTGCGGTGTCCAACAGCGTCGCCGACAAGCGGCGTGACATCGCCATCCTGCGCGCCATGGGGTTCACGACGGGCGACGTGCAGGCGATCTTCCTGCTGGAGGGCCTGCTGGTCGGGGTGATGGGCGCGGCGGTCGGTTTTGCGATCGGCACGGGCCTGCTGCAGGTGCTGGCGAGCCTGCCGCTATCGATGGGCGGCAAGCCTCTAGTGCTGCCCCTGGATCGCAGTCTGCCGCAGTACCTGCTGGCCGGCGGCGCATCGCTCGGCGCGGCGATCGTCGCGGCCT
>JAYRLX010000161.1:0-8538 GCA_041905125.1 Caulobacter sp.
TTTCAGCTATTTAAACTAGAGAAAATACAGCCCTGCCGCGAACATGTTTCAATGTGGAACAGAGCGCCGATCACGGACGAATTATATTCAGAACTTCTTGACCCGCTCAGGTGTTGTTGCCCGACCTAGAAATCCGGACCCAAGGCCTTGAAGCATGTTTAAGCGCTCGCGCATCCACGCGGTGCAGACGCTCGCCGCGCTCAATCACTCGCTGGCGACCATCGAATTCGACATCGACGGCAAGATTCTGTCCGCGAACGCGAACTTCTGTTCGGCGATGGGCTACAAGCTCGACGAGATCGTCGGCCAGCATCACAGCCTGTTCGTGGACCCCGCGTTCGCAGCCAGTCCGGAATACGAGGCCTTCTGGCGCAAGCTGGGTCGCGGCGAGTTCGACGCGCGCGAGTACCTGCGCTACGGCAAGGGCGGCGTCGAGGTCTGGATCCAGGCCACCTACAACCCGATCAAGGATTCGCGCGGCCGCGTCTCCCGGATCTTCAAGATCGCGACCGTCATCACCGACGAGAAGCGCAAAAGCGCCGAGGAGCGCGGCAAGATGGAAGCCATCGGCCGCGCCCAGGCGATGATCGAGTTCACGCCCGAGGGCCAGATCATCACCGCCAATGACAACTTCCTGGGCGCGATGGGCTACGCCCTGTCGGAAATCCAGGGCAAGCATCACCGGATGTTCGTCGAGCCGGCCTACGCCGCCTCGGCCGAATACGCCGCGTTCTGGAGCAGGCTGAACGCCGGCGAATTCATCGCCGCCGAGTTCCAACGCGTCGGCAAGGGCGGCCAGGACGTCTGGATCCAGGCCTCATACAATCCGATCTTCGACCACAAGCGGCGCATCACCAAGGTCGTGAAGTTCGCCACGGTGGTCACGGGCCGCGTCCATGCGGTCAATGAGATCGCCCAGGGCCTCGAGCACCTGGCCCAGAACGACCTGACCTATCGCATCGAGGACTCCGTCGACCCGCAGTTCAGCAAGGTGCGGGACGATTTCAACAGCGCCATGGCCGCGCTGGACGAGACGATGGGCGTGGTGGCCGAGGCGACCTGGAGCGTCGGCGGCGGCGCGGATGAAATCTCCATGGCGGCCGATGACCTCTCGCGCCGCACCGAACAGCAGGCGGCCAGCCTGGAGGAGACGGCCGCGGCGCTGGACGAGATCACCGCCACCGTGAGCCGCAGCGCCGAAGGAGCCAAGCAGGCCTCGACGGCGGCGGCCGAGGCCCGGACAGACGCGGCGCGATCGAGCCATGTCGTCGGCGACGCCATCGCCGCCATGGGCGAGATCGAAAAGTCTTCGGCCGAGATCAGCCAGATCATCGGGGTGATCGACGAGATCGCCTTCCAGACCAATCTCCTGGCCCTGAACGCCGGGGTCGAGGCCGCCCGCGCCGGCGAGGCGGGCAAGGGCTTCGCCGTCGTCGCGCAGGAAGTCCGGGCCCTGGCCCAGCGTTCGGCCGAGGCGGCCAAGCAGATCCGGGTCCTGATCGCCGGCAGCACCGCCCAGGTCGCCCGGGGCGTCCGGCTGGTCGGCGAGACGGGCGAGGCGCTTTCGACCATCGCCGAAAAGGTCCGCGCGATGAACGAACTGATCTCGGAAATCGCCGAGTCCTCGCGCGAGCAGGCGACGGGCCTTGCTGAGGTCAACAGCGCGATGAATCAGATGGACGACGTCACTCAGCGCAACGCCGCCATGGTCGAGGAGACCACCGCCGCCTCCGCCAACCTGCACGCCGAGGCGCGCGAGCTGGCCGACCTGATGTCCCGCTTCTCGACCACGGCCGGGCGGGCGAAGACGGCCGCGGCGCCCGAACGGCGGAGGGCTTAGGGCGCGGGCGACTCGACCAGCGGCGCGCTGGAGGGCGGCGCCTCGGCGCCGGCCTTGGCCATCGGCAGATAGACGCCGAAGGTCGCGCCCTCGCCCTGCACGCTCTCGACCGTCAGACCGCCCCGGTGGCGATTCATGATGTGCTTGACGATCGCCAGGCCAAGACCCGTGCCGGACCGGTCGCCGCTCTTCTGGCCCTCGACGCGATAGAAGCGCTCGGTCAGGCGCGGCAGGTGCTCGCGCGCGATGCCTGGCCCGCGATCGGTCACCCGCAGCGCGGCGTAGCGCTCGGCCGGATCGTGGTCGGGGGTCAACAGCGACATGCGGGCGGCCGCCGAATCGCGCGGCGCGGCGGCGGCCTCGGCCGGCAGCCCCGGGAAGATCTCGACCCGCACCGTCCCGCCCTTGGGGGTGTACTTGATGGCGTTGTCGACCAGGTTCTGGATGACCTGGATGATCTGGTCGCGGTCCCCGTCGACCACCGCCCCGCCGCGCGGCGGCAGCACGGGATCGAAGGCCACGGACTTGTCCTTGGCCTGCGGGGCCAGGGCGTCGATCACGTCGATGGCGGCCATGGCCAGGTCGACGCGGCCCAGCGGCGCGATGTGCTCGTTCAGCTCGATCCGCGACAGGCTCATCAGGTCGTCGATCAGGCGCGACATCCGCTCCGCCTGGGCCAGCATGATGGCCAGGAACTTGTCGCGGGCGCCCGGATCGTCCTTGGCGTGGCCGCGCAGGGTCTCGATGAAGCCCGACAGCGAAGCCAGCGGCGTGCGCAGCTCATGACTGGCGTTGGCCAGAAAGTCGGCGCGGGTCCGCTCGCTGCGCCGGGCGTCGGTTTCGTCCCGCAGGGCCAGCAGGGCCAGGCGCGAACGCCCCGGCGTCTCCTTGAGCGGCCGGACATAGGCCAGCCAGGCGCGGCCTTGGGTTCCCCCGGTCTCGAACTCGACCACGCCCTCAAGGCCGCCGAACAGCGCCTCGTCCACGGCTTCCAGCACGCGCGGGTTGCGCACGGCCGTGACCAGGAGCTGGCCGGCATGCTGGATCTTGAACAGATCGCGCGCGGCGGCGTTGGCGAACAGGAATCGCCGGCCCGTCAGGTCGTCCGCCTCCTCGGCGGCGATGACCATCAAGGGATCGGGCAGGCGATCGAGAATCGCGGCGAAGGGCGGGATTTCTTCGGCCGCCGCGACGGGGGCGAGCGGCGCGCCGGCGGTCACGGGGGCCTGCCGCGCCTGATCGCGCTTGGCCAGCCAGTAGCCGGCGCCGGCCGCGGCGGCGGCGGCGAGCGCGGCGGGGAACGGTTGGGCCATGCCGACGACCATCAGACCCAGGATCGCGCCAGGCCCCACCAGAATGGGCCAAAAGGCGCTGGGGCGGCGACTTTCCGGTCCTCCAGGGGACGTGTTCGCCAGGGGCATGGGATTGCTCATGGTCTCGAGCTGAAGCGATTCGACGAAGCAGATATGGCGCCCCGCCAAGCCATGCGATAGACGGTTGGCGCCTTAGTACGTGTCGCGAGCGGGACTCACCGCATTTTCGCCGCAACGTGACCCGAATTAGGTGCGCCGGTTTCTATCGAGGTGTCGTTCGTAATGCAGCGCAAGGTCCTGGTCGCGACGGTCGCGGCCGCTCCTCTTCTGGCCATGGCCTTCGCCGCGTCGGCGGAAACCTCGGTCTCCACCGCGCGCACGACGCCGATCGCCACCAGCACGGCGACGGGCTCGGCCGCTGACGACATCAAGATCACGTCCGACGGCTCGATCAAGCCGACCGCGGCGGGCGCCATCGTCACGATCGACAGCAACAACAAGGTGACCAACAACGGCACCCTGTCGACCAACAACGTCAATGACAGCGTCGGCGTGCTGATCATCGGCGGCAAGACGGGCGGCCTGACCAATTCGGCGACCATCTCCCTGGTCGAGGACTACACGCCCACCGACAGCGACAACGACGGCGACCTGGACGGTCCGTTCGCCCAGGGTTCGAACCGCTTCGGCGTGCGCCTGACCAGCGCCGGGACGTTCACCGGCGATATCGTCAACGACGCGGCCGGCGTGATCAGCGTCGAGGGCAACAATTCCGCCGGCATGCTGCTGGAAGGCCCCGTCGTCGGGAATGTCACCAACCTGGGCAGCATCAGCGTCATCGGCGACAACGCCCGCGGCGTGCGCATCGCCGCGCCGGTGACGGGCAAGGTCACGCTCGGCGGCTCGATCACCGTCCAGGGCGTCGGCGCGATCGCCCAGGATATCGGCGCCAACATCAACGGCGCCCTGGTGCTGCAAGGCGCGACCAGCGCCACCGGCTACCGCTCGACCTCTCGCCCCACCACCGTGGACGCCCTGAACAAGCTGGACGCCGACGACCTGCTGCAAGGCGGGTCCGCCGTGCGGATCGCCGGCGACGTGACGGGCGGCGTCCTGCTGCAGGGCTCCAACTATTCGAGCAAGGTCGGCGCGGACGGCAACACCGTGCTCACCACGATCACGTCCAGCACCTCCGGGTCGTCGAGCATCAGCGCGTTCGGCGGGTCGCCGGCGTTGCAGATCGGTTCGACCAGCCAGAACGTGACCCTGGGCGCGGTCGGAACCGCCGACAACGCCTTCGGCCTGATCGCCAAGGGCTCGATCACCGCCGGCGGCGTCTATAACGGCGTCGCGGCGACCGGTCTGTCGGTCGGCGCGGGCGGCGGGCGCACGACCACGCTGGTCGGCGGCCTGCGCAACGACGGCCAGATCTCGGCCAGCGCGTACGAAGCCAACGCCACCGGCGCCATCCTCAACAGCGGCGCGGTCGCCGACCAGCTGCTGAACCGCGGCTCGATCCTGTCGACGTCCTCGTCGTACGCGGCTTCGGGCGTCACCGCCTCGGCCCGCGGCCTGGTGCTCGGCGCCGGCTCCACCGCCTCGACCCTGAACAACTACGGCACGATCAGCGCCACGCGCGTCGGCGAGACCGGCGACGCCGTGGCCGTGCTCGACCAGGGCGGCACGCTCAAGACGATCACCAACACGGGCGCGATCCGCGCCACGGTCACCGCCCCGCAGTTCAAGGCCGACGGCACGACCGCCACGGTGACGGCCGGCGGCCAGGCGATCGCCCTGGACCTCCGCGCCAATAACGCCGGCGTGACCTATACCCAGACGGGACCGTCCAGCTTCACCTCGACGACCACCTTCCCGAGCACGGACACCGTCACCAGCGCCGACACGACCACGGTCACGTCGACGCCGACGACCGTGGGCGACGTGCTGTTCGGCGGCGGCAATGACACCCTGAACCTGAACAGCGGCACCCTGGTGGGCGCCATGTCGTTCGGCGCGGGCCAGGACCGCCTGTCGATCACCAACGGCGCGGTGGCCCTGGGCAAGCTGAGCGACAGCGACGGCAAGCTCGACATCTCGGTCGCCAACGGCAGCCTGGGCATCCTGAACAGCGAGACGATCAACGTCAGCAGCCTGAACATCGGCTCGACCGGCAAGATCCTGTTCTCGGCCGATCCGGCCGCCGGGACCGGCACGAAGCTGGTCGTGTCCGGCGCGACCACGATCGCCTCCGGCGCCGAGCTGGGCATCCGCCTGGCCAATCTGGTCAAGCAGCCGACCACCTTCACGGTGATCCAGGGCTCGAACATCAGCGCGGGCACGTTCGGCAACAGCCTGCTGGCGCAGTCGCCGTATCTGTACGTCGCCACCAGCCGCGCCGACGCCAACAACGTCTATATCGACGTGCGCCGCCGGACCGCCGCCGAGATCGGCTTCAACAAGGCCGAGACCTCGGCCTATGACGCCGTGTTCGCGGCCCTGGGCCAGGACACGACCCTGGCCAGCGCCTTCCTGAACCAGAGCACGCGCGACAGCTTCCGCGACGTCTACGACCAGATGCTGCCCGACCAGGGCGAAGGCATGTTCTCGGCCCTGCAGTCGGTCAACCAGCAGATCTCCGCCGCGACCATGTTCCGCCCCGATCCGGGCGACCGCTACGGGCCCGACAGCCTGTGGGTCCAGGAGATCAACTCGCTGACCCGGCGCGACACCGACCAGACGCTGGGCTCCGACACCCAGGCGTTCGGCTTCGTGGCCGGCTACGAGGCCATGGGCGACGCGGGCGGCGCCCTGGGCGTGACCCTGGCCTACGCCAGCCTGGAAGAGCACGACACCGTCGCCAAGGTCGGCGAGCACACCACCGCCTCGTTCATCCAGACCGGCGCCTACTGGCGGCGTTCGGTCGGCGGCTGGCGCTTCAACGCCGGCGGCGGCGTGGGCTATGGCTTCTTCAACGGCAAGCGCAGCTTCATCGCGCCGGACAGCAACGCCGACGGCGTGGCCGACCTGGTCCTGAAGAACCGCGCCGACTGGAACGGCCTGACCTCGAACGCCTATGCCGGCGTCGCCTACGAGGCCAAGATGGGCCGCTTCTTCGCCCGCCCCGAAGGCCGCGTGGACTATGTCTGGCTGCGCGAGGGCAAGCGCGCCGAAAGCGGCGGCGGTTCGGGCTTCGACCTGACTGTCGACAAGCGCACCTCCAGCAACCTCAGCGGCGAAGTGGGCCTCGTCCTGGGCGCCGACTACGGCAAGACCGTGTGGTGGCGTCCGGAAATCCGCGTCGGCTACCGCCAAACCCTGGCCGGTTCGGTCGGCGACACGATCGCCAGCTTCAAGGGCGGCAACCCGTTCACCCTGGCGGCGCTCAACGACAAGGACGGCGCGGTCACCGCCGGCTTCGCCCTGCGCGCCGGCACGCCGATGTCGTATCTGGCGCTGGAAGGCGGCGTCGAAGCCACCAAGAAGCAGAAGCGCTACAACCTGCGCCTGGCCGGGCGCGCGATGTTCTAGACCGTCGCGGCCTTTCCTCAGATCGGCTTCAAGGGGCCTGCGGCGCGCCGCAGGCCCCTTTTGCTTGCCTGGCGTGGGGCGGCGTATAAACCTGAGCGCGTCTCAGGCGGCCTCCGCCGTTCGACGGAGCCGTCGCGCGTTAGTCCGTAAACGGATTGTTTTGCCTTTAGGCGTTTGGTTTCAAAGGAAGATTCGAAGGATCTTCCGCATCGTTGGCCGCGCCTTGCAGAAAAACTCATGGCCGGCTTTCCCAAATCTCTATTCCTGAACTAGGGATAATAGTCTTCCCTAGCTCGGCAGGTCGGCCCGCCCCGCGGCGCCGAGAGGGGACCAACATGATCAAGCCAACCCAGATCGTCTTCCGCGCCGCGCTGATCGCCGGCGTCTCCCTGCTGGCCACCGCCGGTGCGGCGTCCGCCCAGACGGCGCCGCCCAGCCCGGACGAGGCCGCCGCGCGCATCGCCGCGCTCGAGGCCCAACTGGCCGCCCTGCAGCAGCAGGTCGCCGACCTGAAGGCCGCCACCGCGGCCAGCTTCAAGGACGTGCGCACCACGCAGGCGGCCACCACCGTCAGCATCGCCGGCGGCAAGCCGACCATCGCCTCCGGCGACGGCGCCTACAGCGCCACCCTGCACGGCGTGATGCAGCTCGACGCCGCCCATTACTTCCAGGACAAGGGCCTGCCGGCCGTGATCGGCAACGGCCGCGACCTGAACAACGGCACCAACTTCCGCCGCGCCCGCCTGGGCGTCGACGGCAAGTTCGCCAAGGTCTTCGACTATTCGATCCTGCTGGACTTCGGCGGCGCGGGTACGGACGGCTCGGGCGTGCTGCAGGAGATCTACCTCCAGTACAACTACGCCCCGTTCAAGGTCCGCGTCGGCGCGTTCGCCCCGAACCTGGGCCTTGAGGACGCGGCCTCGACCAACGGCTCGCTGTTTCCGGAGCGCGCATCGCCCGCCGAAGCCGCCCGGGGGCTGGCCGGCGCCGACCGCCGCATCGCCCTGCAGGCCCAGACCGTCGGCGAACGCTGGATCCTCTCCGGCGCCGTGACGGGCGCCAAGGTCGGTGACGGCCAGACCTTCGACGAGCAACTCGGCTATGCGGCGCGCGTCGCCGGGACGCCACTCCGCGGTCAGGACTGGCTGGTCCATGTCGGCGCCAACGCCAGCGTCGTCGTCACGCCCGCCCAGACCGCGGCTCTCAGCGGCGCCTATCCGATCAATATCCAGGACCGTCCCGAGCTGCGTGTCGACGGCCAGCAGCTGATCGGCACCGGCGCCATCGACGCCAAGGGCGCGCGTCACTACGGCCTGGAGCTGGCGGCCCAGAAGGCCAACCTGCTGATCCAGGGCGAGGTCTTCGACTACAAGATCGACCGTCGCAATCCGGCCGCCGGGGTCAGCGATCCCAAGTTCAAGGGCTGGTACGTGGAAGGCGGCTGGGTGCTGACCGGCGAGGCCCGCAAGTACAACGCCGCCAACTTCGCCTTCGACGCCCCGGCGATCACCAACCCGTTCGACCCGAAGAAGGGCAAGTGGGGCGCCTGGGAGCTGGCCGCGCGCTACTCCGTGCTCGACCTCAATCACCACGAGGACGCGGTGCTGGCCGCCGATCGCGTGCGAGGCGGCGAACAGACTATCTGGACGGCGGGCCTAAACTGGTTCCCCAATTCGGTGACCAAGTTCTCGCTCGACTATCTGGATGTCGACATCGACCGCAAGGATCCGGCCGGCGGCCTGCTGCCGCTGAGCCAGAGCTACCAGGCGATCAACTTCCGCAGCCAGTTCGCGTTCTAGCTTAACAGGCCGCCCGCGCCGCAAGGCGAAGAGCCCGGTGCGGGCGGCCCCCTCACCT
>JAYRLX010000162.1:0-8521 GCA_041905125.1 Caulobacter sp.
CGCCCGCTGATCGGCCTGGGCGATGTCGAGGGCGTGCGCCAGGTCTATCGCGGCGAGCGGCGCGTGGCCCTGCGCCAGATGGTCGACGCGCCCGAGACCGGCCGCGCGGCCGGCGCCCGCAAGCGGCGCGAGGGCAAGGCGCTGACCATTCCCGCCGACAACCAGGTGCTGTTCGAGGCCCTGCGCGCCTGGCGCAAGGAGGCCGCCCAGCTGCAGCACGTGCCGCCCTACGTCATCTTCCACGACGCCACCCTGGCCGAGATCGCCGCCGCGCGGCCGTCGACCTTGGCCGCGCTCGGCAAGGCCGGCGGGGTGGGGCAGGGCAAGCTCGATCGCTACGGCGAGGCGGTTTTGAAGGTCGTGCGGGAGAACTAAACCGGGCGGGACGTGTTAGATTGGCTCAAGCCGAGGAGCCTCCCCATGACCGACGTCACCAGCTTCACCCCCGACACCTCTTCCGCCGCCGCCGCCATGGACGACGTCGAGAAGACCGCCGCCGACAAGACCAAGCGCGCCAAGGAGGCGGTCAGCAAGGCCGTGAAGTCCGCGCGCGAGACCGCCGCCGAGGTCGCCGAGCAGACCCGCACCTTCGCCGCCGAAAAGGCCAAGGTCGGCGCCGCCTGGACCCGCGACAAGGCTCAGGTGGCCCACACCGTGGCCGAAGAGCATCCGATCGGCGTCGCCCTGGGCGCTTTCGCGATCGGCCTGGGCGTCGGCTTCCTGATCGCCCGCAGCCGCGATTGATCTAGAGGGTCAGGCGCTCGGCGTTCACCCCCGCCGCCCGCAAGGCGGCGAGGCGGGCGAACGCCAGCGTCAGGGCCTTGCGACGCGCCGGCGCCAAAGGGGCGAGCGGCGCCTCGCGCACGACCGCGCCGCCAAAGCCGTCGGCGACCAGCAGCCCCGGCTCGTCCGGCAGCACCCCGTCTGGAAAATTCGGCGCGACGGCGAAGTAGAAGGCGTCGCAGAACGGCGCGTACTCGCCCCACTTCCGATCGACCCGGAAGTCTTCCAAGCTCGACTTTACCTCGACGATCAGCACATCCCCTTTCGGGCCCAGCGCCATTAGGTCGGCGCGACGGCCGTTCGGCAAGGTCACCTCGGCCAACGGCGCATAGCCCAGGTCGACGAGCAGCCGCGCGGCCCCGCGCGTGACGGCGAGCGTGGTTTCCGGGCGGCTCTGAAGCTGGATGATGACGTCCACGCTACAATCATGTTCCAGCTTTGTTCGCGGATCAAGCCCGCGGACTTAAACGCAAAGCCGCCGACGCATCGGATGCGCCGGCGGCATGTGTTCGCTTGGGTTGGTCGTCCCGCGGTCAGTTGGCCTTCGCGCTGGCCGACTTCGCCGCCTTGTCGATGACGTTGGCGACGGCCTGGGACTGGCTCAGGAAGACCACGTGGCTGCCCTTGATCTCGACCGTCTGGGCGCCGATGCGCGCGGCGGTCTTGCGCAGCAGCTTGGGGTCGATGGCGCCGTCCTCTGTCGCCACGATGAACGAGCTGGGCTTCACCCTCCAGGCGGCCTTGGTGACCTTGTCGTCGAAGGCGGACATGGCGATCGGAACCTGGGAGTCGCGCATGAAGGCCGCGTCGGCGTCGCTGATGTCGGCGGCAAAGCCCGCCTTGAATTTGGCGGAGTTGATGAAGCCGAAGCCGTCGGACTGGGTGCCGATGACGAAGGTGGGCGGGGGCGGGATGTCGGCGAGCTGATCGCCAGTCGACTCACCAGCGTCGGGCGCGAAGGCGGCGACATAGACCAGGCCCGCGACCTTGGGATCGTTACCGGCCTCGGTGATCACCGTGCCGCCGTAGGAGTGGCCGACCAGGATGGTCGGACCGTCCTGGCGGGCCAGCACGCGGCGGGTCGCGGCGACGTCGTCGGCCAGGGAGGTCAGGGGGTTCTGGACAACGCTGACCTTGTAGCCCTTGGCGGTCAGGCGGTCGTAGACCCCGCGCCAGCCCGAACCGTCGGCGAAGGCCCCGTGGACCAGGACGACGTTATGGACGTTCGCCGGGATGGTCTGGGCCTGGGCGGCGGAAGCCAGGCCGGCGACGGCGGCGGCGGCGATCAGGATGTTGCGGAACGAATGGGTCATGGGGCGTCTCCTTGTGAGTGTTTCTGCGATATCTCTTATCGCGATAACTGTTATGTAACGGCGACATTCGGTCGCGTCCAGCGAAAAATTATCGCGATATGTTTTATTGCGGTTCGCGCCTATATAGAGGAGAGGAGACCACCATGACCGACACGCCCCCGCCCCCCCTCGACGGCCAGCTCTGCTACGCCATCTATTCCGCCGGGATCGCCATCCAGCGGACCTACAAGCCCCTGCTCGACGCGCTGGGCCTGACCTATCCGCAGTACCTGGTGCTGAACCTGCTGTGGGCCGAGGACGGCCAGCCGGTGGGCCGTCTGGCCGAACAGCTGGCGCTGGAGTCCAGCACGCTGACCCCGCTGCTCAAGCGTCTCGAGGCGGCCGGCATGGTGCGGCGCGCGCGCAACCCCGACAACGAGCGCCAGGTGATCATCACCCTGACCCCTGCGGGGCGCGGTCTTCGCGAGAAGGCGGGGTGCCTGGCCGCGGCGCTGCTGGAGACGTCCGGCCACCCCCTGGACGATTTGAACGATCTCAATGGCCGGGTTCGGAGCCTGCGCGACGATATCTATCGTGGCATGGGCGGCTGGCGCGTGGGTGGGGAGCCGGCGGACGAGAGCTGAACGCCGGGAGCTTGAGAGGTTTTAGCCCCGGGGCTCGTAGACCACGCGACACTCGCCATCGATCGTCGTGTAGCGGTGGCTGGCCGCGTCCACGAACGAGATCCGGCCTTCGTCGTACTCGACCTTGCCGGTCGAGCGGCCCTTGAAGGTCTCGGTTCCGTAGCTCCAGCAGGTGATGTCGGCCGGGCGATCGGTCCAGGTCGCGTCGTTACGGGCGCGCTTGCTGTCGGTGCAGGCGGTCAGGGCGCCGGCGACGGCGAGAAGGGTCAGGGCGGTTTTCATCGCGCCACTCTTCCACGGCGCTCGCCGGACCGAAAGCCCAACCTCAGGTCAGCCCCACGGACCCGGCTGCTTGGTCTGGCGCAGCATGCCGACGTCGTAGCCCAGGGCCTTGGCGCGCGCGGTCAGGGCCTCGCGGTCGGCGGGGGAGGGGATACGGCGCGACAGCAGCCACAGGTATTTCCCGGAGCCTTCGCCGACGATCGACCAGCTGTAGTCGTCGGCATGGTCCAGGACCCAGTAGTCGCCGTAGAACGGGCCGAAGAAGCTGACCTTCAGCTTGGCGTTGGTGGTCGTGTCGACGATCTTGGCCTTGCCTTCGGCGGTCTTGATCCGGCCGTCCAGCGCGCCCTCGCGACAGGTGTTCAGCACGCGGATCAGGCCGTCGGTGCGCTTGGAATATTCGGCGGTGACGCCCTCGCAGCCCTTCTCGAAGCGCATGTCGTAGCGCGCGACCTCGTACCACTTGCCCAGATAGCGATCGAGCTCGACGGCCTTGGCCGGCTGGGGCGGGTTCGGATTGCCGCTGGGGCCGGAGACGCAGGCGCTCAGCGACAGGACGAGCGGCAGGGCGAGCAGGGCGGCGCGCATGGAATCTCCGGGCTGGACGCGCCCTCAAGCGGGCGCTCTGACGATACGCCCCCGTGAGCTTGGCGGATGGGCGCGGGCCCTCAAAACGACGACCGCCCCGCCGGGGTTCCGGCGGGGCGGCGCTGCGCCGGCAGGGTGGTGGGAAACCCTACTCGGCGGCGATGCTGACCGCCGAAACCGGACGGTCCTTGAAGTTGATCGCTTGGAGGTGGCGGATGCCTTCCTCGGCGATGTCGTCGCCGACCATCCGCTCGCCCTCGCTCTTCAGCTCGTCGAGATCGACGTACATGGCGTAGAAGGCCCGCGTGCGGTCGGTGATGATGCCGGCGTTCAGCAGCGTCTTGACCAGCACCCGGAAGATGTTGGTCTGCTCCTTCATGTTCTCCCGACGCACGTCGTCGGTCATGATCTTCCCGTACTCCTCGACCACCTTGTCGGGGTCCAGGCCGAACTCGGCGTAGAGGTCGAGCTGCTGGTGCGGGGAAACGAGGTTGAACAGCAGGGTCTGGAAGCAGTGCGCCGCCCAGTCCTCGATGATCGCGTGCTCCTCGGCCGAGAGCTTGGGCACCGTGCGGTCGGCCCAGATCTTCCCGAACTTGTGGTGAAAGGCCTCGTCGGTCATCACCAGCTGCAGCAGCTTCTTCCCGACGGGATCGTTGATCGTGTTGAAGAAGGTGGCGAAGGCGCCCATGGCCAGGCCCTCGACCAGCATCTGCATGCCGATGATCTTCTTGTAGACCTCGGGCGCGCCGATGATCTCGACCAGCAGGCTCTTCAGGGCCGGGCCGCACTCGACCGGCTTGCCCCAGCGGGCCTTGATGTACTTGGCGAAGGCCGTGACGTGGCGGGCCTCTTCACGGGTCTGGTTGGCGGCGTATTCCTGCGCGCCCTGGTCCCGCAACACGTGGCACAGGCTGGCCGACAGGTTCAGCGCGCCCTGCTCGCCGTGCAGGATCGAGGAGAAGTTGCGCAGCACCGACTGGTTGATAAACCGGATGCGCTGCTTGGGATTGGACAGGTGGTTGGAGACGTAGTCGGTCGACAGGGCGATGACCATGTCCTCGGGAACCAGCGCCTGGTTCTCCATGTCGAACGGCTCGTCGAAATCGATATAGGCCTTGTCCAGCGGATCCCAGAAGTGGTCGTGGGTCGCGGAGATGATCTTGTCGAACGCGGTCGAGCGGTTGTTGTACCGGTCGAGTTCGAGCATCGCCTCGAAGTCGTCCGGCGCCACCGCGTCGTACATGGCGTCCTTGGTGATGTTCTTGTCCGTCATGGCGTGGCTCCCTAATCGCCCCGTGTCATGGCTTTGAGCGACATGGCTCTGACGGGTCCGTCTTGCGCGGATCCTCGTCGATCTGAACACTGTCAACTCAACGCTTGACGCGGGTCAAATGAAAAATGACGGAGGCGTCAGGTTTGTTGACCAAGAGGGCTGCGGATGAGGATTTTCGTGCTGACCGGGGCGGGCGTCTCCGCCGAGAGCGGCCTGGGCACCTTCCGCGACAAGGACGGCGTCTGGACGAAGTACGACCTGCGCGATGTCGCCACGCCCGAGGGTTTCGCGCGCGATCCGGCCCTGGTCCTCGCCTTCTACAACGCCCGCCGCGCCAATCTCGCCGACGCCTCGCCCAACGCCGCCCACCACGCGCTGGCGAGGCTGGAGGCCGAGCTCGATGCGCGCGGCGGAGAGCTCTATCTCTGCACCCAGAACGTCGACGACCTGCACGAGAAGGCCGGCTCGCGGCGGGTGGTCCACATGCATGGCGAACTGGCCGTCACCCGCTGCGGCCACTGCCAGGCGCTGAAGCCCGACATGACGCCCCTGACCGCCGAGGCCGTCTGCGAGGCTTGCGGCCAAGCGGATGCCGCGCGGCCCCACGTCGTCTGGTTCGGGGAAATGCCGCTGTTCCTGGACGAGATCGACGACGCCCTGTCGCGCGCCGACCTCTTCGTCTCGATCGGCACCTCGGGCGCGGTCTATCCGGCCGCCGGCTTCGTGGCCGAGGCGCGGGCGATGGGGGTGGCGACCTGCGAGATCAATCTGGAGCCCTCGGCCAACGCCTACATGTTCGACGAGAAGCTCTATGGCTCGGCCAGCGAGGTCGTGCCGGCTTGGGTGGAGCGGGTGCTGAAGGGGCTCTAGGCGACCCGCGCCACGCCCTGTTCGCACCAGCCCATCGGCCGCGGGGCCTTGTCGAAATAGAACCGACGGCCCTCGTCGACCCGGAAGCCCGCCGCCTCGACCGCCGCGGTCACCGGCCGCGTCAGGTGACAGCCGCCCGCCAGGCGCTTCCACAAAGGCTCGATGCGCCTTTGCCAGCGCGAGACTCCGGCGTCGGGCGAAAGGCCGTGCTCGCAGAACAGGAACGTTCCGCCCGGCTTCAGCACCCGCCGCGTCTCGGCCAGCACGGCGGCCGGCGAGCGCACCGAGCAGAGGGTGAAGGTGCAAAGCACGGTGTCGAAGCGGTCGTCGGCGAAGGGCAGGGCCTCGGCCTCGCCCGGCAGGATCTCGACCCTGAGCCCGTCCGGACGCGGGGCGTTCTCGGCGATGGTCCGCAGCTCGGCGGAGGGATCGACGCCGGTGACGCGGACCGCGCGCGCCGGATCATAGAAGGCCAGGTTCAGGCCGCCGCCGATCCCCAGCTCCAGCACCTCGCCGCTCGCGCGGGGCGCCAGCTCGGCCCGCCGCTCGCGGAAGGCCGGCGCGCCGCACGCGCAGCACAGCAGCTTCGGCAGGATGTAGCGCTCGTACCAGGACGCCATTGTTGCAGTCCTCCCCGCGCGCAGGAGAGCGTCGCCCCGGGCTGGCGGTCAAGTTACCCTCCTGACAGGACTGGCGGCAGTGCGGTCTATTCGGACATATTCGCCGCGCCGGAGACGCTCTCGTGCCCAAGCCCCTGAAACCGCCCGCCGAGGAAGCCGAAGGCGCCTGCGCCTGCGGCGGCGTCCGCCTGGCGATCGGCGTCCCGGCCCGGTGGGCCTTTCACGATCACTCCGCCGCCAGCCGCCGCGCCCAGGGCTGCGCCTATGTCACCTATGTCGCCAGCTATCGCAGCCGCTTCCGATGGCTGGAGGGCGAGGAGATGGTCACGGCTTATGAGCACGAGGGAACCACGCGCGGCTTCTGCGCCCGCTGCGGGACGCCGGTGTTCATGAGCCGCCAGCGCGCGCCGACGATGATCAACCTGCCCCGCGCCTTGTTCGAGACCCGCACCGGCCGCGAGCCGCGCTACCACACCCACCTCGACGAGGCGCCGGACTGGGCCTATGGCGGCGGCAAGCTGGTCCCGCTGAAAGGCTATCCGGGCGTCATGTGGGAGCGCCCAAAGGCCAAGCCCAGGCGCAAGCCGATCGACGACTTCCTCTAGTGTTTTTCCGGTCGGATCGCCGATCCGGCCGGAAGGGCTCTAGCGCCCCTCCAGCGCCGCCAGCACCGCCGGCTGCAGGCGGGCCAGCTCGGCCAGGCGCTCGACCAGGGCTTCCTTGCTGTCTACCGCCAGGCCGTCGCGCAGGCGGGCCATGCGGTCGCGGACCTTCCCGAGATCGGCGGCGTTGGCGGCGGCGACCACGGCCGCCTGGTGCTTGCAGGCGCCGAACTTCTCGAAGCCGGGGCAGGTGCAGGTCCCATCGCCGGCCGGCGCCCAGAGCTGCACGACATAGAGGTCGCCGACGCTGCCGGTGACGTGGGCGGTGACCTTTTCGTCCTCGATCGCGACGAGGTCGACATCCCCCTTCTCGGCCATGGCCACGCCGGTGTCGAACCAGCGCTCGTCCATGCGTTCGCGCCAGGCGTCAGCGTCAAACAGGCTCATGCCTCGTCCTCGATGCGGTGAATGTCGTCGTCCGACAGGCCGAAGTGGTGGCCGATCTCATGGACCAGCACGTGGGTGATCAGCTCGCCCAGGCTGACGTCGCCGCGCTCGGCCCACTCGTCGAGGATCGGGCGGCGGTACAGGAACACCCGCGACGGCTGGGTCGCGAAGTCGAGCACCGAGCGCTGGGACAGGTCGACGCCCTGGTAGAGGCCTGTGAGCTCGAACGGGTCGGGGATTCCCAGGGCCTCCAGGACCTCCTCGTCGGGGAAGTCGTCGACCCGGATCACGACGTCGCCCGCCAGCTGACGGAAACCGTCGGGCAGGGCGTCGAAGGCCGCCTTGCCGAGGGCGGCGAAGTCGTCCAGCGACGGAGCGATGCGATCGGACCAGGTCATGGTCTTCCACATAGAGCGATTGGCGGACGGCGCCATAGGTCTTCTCCGATCTTCCCGGCGAATGCCGGGACCCAGATCGAGGGCGTCGGGATTTGACGGTCTGTCTGGGCGGAATGGCGCGAAATCCCCACGCACTCTTGATGTATCTGGGCCCCGGCGTTCGCCGGGGAATTCGGAAAGAGAGGAAATCGAGTCGGTGGGCGACGGGCGGCCTTGATCGCGCTCTGGTCATGGCCCGACTAATCTGGGATTCTGATTCGAAGACCCGCTGGGGCAGCGACCCGTTTTGATGACTTCGTATGACCTGATCCTCGCGGCTGCGGCCGGGGCGGTGTGCCTCGCGCTTTGCGTCGCCCTGTGGGCGTTCGGCCAGCGGCGGGGCTTCGAGGCGCGGATCGCGGCCCTGAAGGCGCGCCTGGCCCTGCAGGGCGGCGACGCCGAGGCGCCCGCCTGGGTCGAGGCCTTCGACTCCGCCGTCATCGCCGTCGAGGGCGGCCGCGCCAGCCTGATGGCCGGCAGCGACGGGCTCGCCGCCTGCGCCCAGGTGCTGGGCGTCGCCGCCGACGTCCAGGCGGTGGTCGCCGCGCTGGGCGGCGCCGATCCCGACCACGCCCACAAGCTTTCGGCCCTGTTCGAGCGCGGCCAGCCGTGCGCCTTCGACGCGCGCGGACGCGGCGGCTGGGTGTCGGTCGAGGGCCGCGCCGCCGGCGCCATGGCCT
>JAYRLX010000589.1:0-1510 GCA_041905125.1 Caulobacter sp.
AGACCATCCTGGTCGCCGACAGCCTGACCGGTCAGGACGCCGTGCGCACGGCCAAGGCGTTCCACGAGCGCCTGCCGCTGACCGGCCTGATCCTGACCCGCGCCGACGGCGACGGCCGCGGCGGCGCGGCGCTGTCGATGCGCCATGTCACCGGCCTGCCGATCAAGTTCCTCGGCGCCGGCGAGAAGATCGACCAGCTGGACGTGTTCGACGCCCGCCGCGTCGCCGGCCGCATCCTGGGCCAGGGCGACGTCGTGGCGCTGGTGGAGAAGGCCGCGGCCGACCTCGACCACGCCGAGGCCGAGCGCATGGCCAAGAAGCTGGCCAAGGGCAAGTTCGACCTCGACGACCTGTCGGCGCAGCTGAAGCAGATGCAGAAGCTGGGCGGCATGGAAGGCATCATGGGCCTCCTGCCCGGCGTCCAGAAGGTCAAGAAGCAGATCTCGGAGAGCGGGATCGACGACAGCATCTTCCGTCGCCAGCAGGCGATCATCAGCTCGATGACCAAGGAAGAGCGCAAGAAGCCCGACATCCTGGCCGCCTCGCGCAAGCGCCGCATCGCGGCCGGCGCCGGGGTCGACGTCGCCGAGGTCAATCGCCTGCTCAAGCAGCACCGCCAGATGGCCGACATGTTCAAGGCCATGTCCAAGGACGGCGGCAAGGGCTTGGCCCGCATGGCCCAGATGATGGGCGGCGGCGACATGGCGCGCCTCAAGAACATGGGCGGCGGCAAAATGCCGACGCCCGATCCCAATGCAGCGGGGGGCCAAGGCCTCTCGGGGCTGCCCGGCCTGCCGGGCCTCGGGACTGGCGGCGACGCCAAGCCCAATCCTCTCTCCGGCCTGGGCCTGCCCGGCTTCAACCCGTTCAAAAAATAGAACTTTAGACCAAGGACTACCGCAATGCTGAAGATCCGTCTCGCCCGTGGCGGCGCCAAGAAGCGTCCGTACTACTCGATCGTCGTCGCTGACAGCCACTCGCCGCGCGACGGCCGTTTCATCGAGAAGGTCGGCACCTACAACCCGCTCCTCAAGAAGGACGACGCCAACCGCGTCACCCTGAAGGTCGAGTCGATCCAGGAGTGGCTCAAGAAGGGCGCCCAGCCGACCGACCGCGTCGCCCGCTTCCTGGCCGCCCAAGGCCTGACCACCTGGACCGCCGGCAACAACCCGCAAAAGGCTCAGCCGGGCAAGAAGGCGCAAGAGCGTCTGGCCGAGCGCGCCCAGCGCGAAGAAGAGCGCAAGCAAGCCGAAGCCGACGCCAAGGCCGCCGCTGAAGCCGCCGCCGCCGAAGCCGCCGCGGCTCCGGCCGTGGAAGAAGCTCCGGCTGAAGAGGCTCCGGCCGCCGAAGCTCCGGCCGCCGAAGCCCCGGCCGAAGAAGCCGCCGAAGGCTAATCAGGGTTCCAGCGCCGCCGTTTCTCCGGAGACGGCGGCGCGACTCGGTCTGGACGATGGCCGCCTCCAACGACGATCCGCTGATCTTGGTCGGCCGCGTGGCCGGCGGCTTTGGC
>JAYRLX010000163.1:0-8363 GCA_041905125.1 Caulobacter sp.
GTGTGGAGGGGTCCGAAACGGACCGATCCGCGAGAGGAGGGGGCCTATAGCCCGGTGTTCGGCGCGGGGCAAGAGGCCAATAGCGTGATGCAGGCGTTCGGCACGTCCAAAAAGCTGTGGACGACCAGATCGCCGCCCAGCGTCTCGACCGGATCCTCGGTGTAGCCGAACGAGACCAGCACGCTGGGCACGCCGGCGTTGCGCGCCCCGAGGGCGTCGTTGATGCTGTCGCCGACCATCACCGCGCGGGCGATCTCGCCGCCGACAGCGGCCACGGCGGCGGCCACGTGGCGGCCGTCGGGCTTGGCGGCCGGAGCGCTGTCGGCGCCGACCACCGCGTCGAAGAAGGGCGTCAGGCCCGTGGCGTCCAGCAGGGCGACCGACAGGTGGGTGAGCTTGTTGGTGCAGACGACGAGCCGAGCGCCGGCCGCTTTCAGGTCGGCCAGGGTCTCGACCACGCCGGGAAACGGCGCGCTCTCCTCGGCGATGCGGGTCAGGTACAGGTCGATGAAGCGCTGGACCAGCGGCGGGGCGTGCTCGGCGTCCAGCGGCGCGCCGGCGGCGGCGAACCCGCGCTCCAGCAGGGCCCGCGCGCCTCGGCCAACCATCAGCCGCACCTCGTCGAAGGGCAGGGCGGGCAGGGATTCCTCGGCCAGTATGGCGTTCAGCGAGCCGACGAGGTCGGGCGCGGTGTCCACCAGCGTGCCGTCGAGATCGAAGGCGATCGTCGCCCCGTTCAGGTCATGAAGCGCGTGCATGGGTCTGGCCTTTCGGCCAATTGCACGGCTAATGCAACTTTGGTTCGCCTCTAGGGAGTCGCGAGAGCCATGACCGTCCCCGTCTCGAAGCCTGTCCGTCCGCGCGCCGCGGTGATCCTGGCGGCCGGCCAGGGCACGCGGATGAAGTCGCCGACGCCCAAGGTGCTGCACAGGTTGGCGGGGCGGACGCTGCTGGACCACGCCATCGACGCGGCCGAGGGGTTGGGCTGCGAGCGGATCATCGTCGTGGTCGGCGCGCACAGCCCGCAGGTCGGCGAAGCGGCCCGCAAGCGCCTCGGCCCCAACGCCACCGTGATCCAGGATCCGCCGCTGGGCACGGGCCATGCCGTGCTGGCGGCCAAGGACGCCCTGGCGGATTTCAACGGCGACGTGGTCGTCACCTATGCCGACTGCCCCCTGACCACCGCCGGCGTGATCGCGCCGCTGTTCGACCTGATCACCCAGGGCGCTCACGTGGCGGTGCTGGGCTTCGAGGCCCACAACCCGACGGGCTATGGCCGCCTGATCCTGGCGCCCGGCCACGTGCTGCTGCGCATCGTCGAGGAGAAGGAGGCGGATCTCGCCACCAAGCAGGTCAAGCACTGCAATTCCGGCGTCCTGGCCGCCGACCGCACGGTGCTGTTCGACCTGCTGGCCAATGTCCGCAACGATAACGCCAAGGGCGAATACTATCTGACCGACGTCGTCGGGCTGGCCCACGACCGCAAGCTCGTCACCCGCGCGGCCTTCGCGCCCGAAGCCTCGGTGCAGGGCGTCAATTCCCAGGCCGAGCTCGCCGCCGCCGAGGCCGTCTGGCAGAAGGCGCGTCGCAACGCCTTGATGGTCGAAGGCGTCACCATGCCCGCGCCGGACACCGTGCACCTATCGTGGGACACCAGGATCGCCGGCGGCGCGGTGGTCGAGCAGTTCGTGGTGTTCGGCCCTGGCGTCAGCATCGAGAGCGGCGCGGTGATCAAGGCCTTCAGCCATCTGGAAGGCGCGCAAGTCGGCGAGGGCGCCCTGATCGGCCCCTACGCCCGCCTGCGCCCAGGCGCCGAGATCGGACCCGAAGCCCACATCGGCAACTTCGTCGAGGTCAAGAAGGTCAAGATCGGCAAGGGCGCCAAGGCTAACCACCTCAGCTATCTGGGCGACGGTTCGGTCGGCGAGAAGGCCAACATCGGCGCCGGCACGATCTTCTGCAATTACGACGGCTTCGAGAAGTTCGAGACCCACGTCGGCAAGGGCGCCTTCATCGGTTCCAACAGCGCCCTGGTCGCGCCCGTGCGGGTGGGCGACGGGGCGATGACCGGCTCGGGCTCGGTGATCACCAAGGACGTCGAGGACGGGGCCCTGGCCCTGGCGCGTCCGGAACAGACGATCAAGGCGGGGTGGGCGACCAAGTTCCGCGCCCTGAAGCAGGCCAAGAAGGACGCGAAGACGAAATGAGCAGCGCCGACGATCAGAAGCGCGCCTCGGGCGAGGCCGCCGCGGAGCTTGTCGAGAACGGCATGGTGGTGGGCCTAGGGACGGGCTCGACAGCGGCCTGGTTCGTCAAGGCGCTGGCCGCCCGCAAGCTGACCGACATCAAGGGCGTGCCGACCTCGGACGCCACCGCCGCCCTGGCGCGTGAGCTGGGCATCCCGCTGGTGGCGTTGGACGACGTCAAGACCATCGACCTGACCGTGGACGGCGCCGACGAGATCGGGCCGGGCCTCAGCTTGATCAAGGGCGGCGGCGCGGCCCTGCTGCGCGAGAAGCTGGTCTGGGAAGCCTCGACCCGCTGCGTCGTCATCGCTGACGCCGCCAAGCGCGTGCCGGCCCTGGGCAAGTTCCCGCTGCCGATCGAGGTCGTCCGCTTCGGCCACGTCCACACCGGCCATCGCCTGGCCGACATCGCCGCCGAGTTCGACCTGCCGCCGCCGCGCCTGCGCACGGCCGAACGCGGCATGGTGGTCACCGACGGCGGCAACCTGATCTATGACATGGCCTCGGGCCGCATCGACGAGCCGGCCGCCTTGGCGACGGCTCTGAAGAGCGTCACGGGCGTGGTCGATCACGGCCTGTTCCTCGACCTCGCCGACGAGGCGCTGGTCGGTACGGACGAGGGCGTGGTTCGCCTGGTCCCCTAAAACCTTGGTCCTGATGTCCTACATAAGCCGACCAGTGAAGCTCGGAGGCCGGTGATGGCTGACTACGACTACGATCTGTTCGTCATCGGCGCGGGCTCCGGCGGCGTGCGCGCGGCCCGCGTGGCGGCCATGAGCGGCGCCAAGGTCGGCGTGGCCGAGGAGTATCGGGTCGGCGGCACCTGCGTGATCCGCGGCTGCGTGCCCAAGAAGTTCATGGTCTACGCCAGCGAGGTCACCAGCCAGCTGAAGACGGCCAAGGGCTATGGCTGGACGATCGGCGAGGCGAAGTTCGACTGGAAGGGCTTCATCCACGACAAGGACGTCGAGATCGCCCGCCTGTCGGGCATCTATGTCACCAACCTGCAGAAGGCCGGCGCGCACCTGCTGCACGGCCGCGCCCAGGTCGTCGTCGCCCACACGGTCGAGGTGCTGCCCAAGGACGGCTCGAAGGACGCCGGAACCTACACCGCCCGCAGGATCCTGGTCGCCACCGGCGGCCGGCCGGTCAAGCCCGACTTCCCGGGCGCCGAGTTCGGCATCACCTCGGACGAGGCCTTCCACCTGCCCACGCTGCCCAAGAGCATCATGATCGTCGGCGGCGGCTATATCGCCGTCGAGTTCGCCGGCATCTTCGCCGGGCTAGGCGTGGAGACGACGCTGCTCTATCGCGGGGCCAACATCCTGCGGGGCTTCGACGACGACGTGCGCGCCCACCTGGCCGACGAGTTGGGCAAGCGCGGGATCAAGGTGGTGCTGGGCTGCTCACACACCCGCATCGAAAAGCAGGAAGACGGCACGCTGCTCAGCGTGCTGAACAACGACCTGACCTTCGAGACCGAGGCGGTGATGTTCGCCACGGGCCGCGAGCCCTATGTCCAGGGCCTGGGTCTCGAGAAGGCGGGGGTGAAGCTGAACGAGCGCGGCGCCATCGCAGTCGACGCCTATTCCAAGACCAATGTCGACAGCATCTGGGCCGTCGGCGACGTCACCGATCGGATCAACCTGACGCCGGTGGCGATCCGCGAAGGCGCGGCCTTCGCCCAGACCGAGTTCTACGACAATCCGACGACCTTCGATCACGACATGGTCGCCTCGGCGGTGTTCTCGCAGCCGCCGGTCGGCGCGGTCGGCATGACCGAGGCCGAGGCGCGCCACGCGTTCGGCGCGGTCGACATCTATCGCTCGGTGTTCCGCCCGATGAAGATCACCTTCTATGGCGGCCAGGAGCGGTGCCTGATCAAGCTGGTGGTCAAGGCCGACGACCAGAAGGTCGTGGGCGTTCACGTGGTGGGTCCAGACTCGCCCGAGATCATCCAGATGGCCGCCATCGCCGTGAAGATGGGCGTGACCAAGCCGCAGTGGGACTCCACCTGCGCCGTTCACCCGACCCTTGCCGAAGAGCTGGTGACGATGCGCGAGAAATACGTGCCGGTCGAAGTCGGTGGCGTGGGATGACTGAGGCGGGCGTCCTGCCGGACGCTTCGGAGCGCCGCACCCGCTGGCTAGGCGGTCTCGCCGTCTTCATGATGGTGATGACGCCGCTGCTGGGCTACCTGGCGCCCAAGCAGTTCGCGGCGCTGCTCAGCCTGGTCGGCCTGCTGGCCGCGCCGGGCCTTTTCCGATCGCGGCGGCCGCTGTTGCCGATGTTCGCCCTGGCGCTGCTGGTGCTCTGGTCGCTGATCAGCCTGAACTGGACGCCGGCTTTGCCGGACCCCGCGAGGCTCAAGAAGTTCGGCGCGGTCGAGACGTTCACGGCCCTCAAGCTGTTCCTGCAACTGGGACTCTATGGCGCCGCGGTCGCCATGCTGGGCGAGATGTCGACGCGCTCGGCGCGCCTGGCGTCCCGAGTGATGCTGGTCTGCGCCGCGCTGCTGGCGCTGGTCACCTGCCTGGACGGCGTGCTGGGCGCCAAGATCTATCAGGCGCTCCGCAAGGCCAGCGGCGATCCCCTGACGCCGGATCTGGCGATGGTGAAGGTTTCGATGGGGACCTATCCGCTGGTCCTCTTGCTCTGGCCCTGCGCGCGCGTGCTGGGCGTCTCGACCCTCAAGGGCCGCAACAGCCTGACGGCGATCCTGTTCGTGCTGATCCTGGTCGGCGCGCACCTGACGGGCGCGGACGCCCCAGTCGTGGCTCTGCTGCTGGGCGGGCTGGTCTGGCTGGGCGTGCGGTTTATCGGCAAGCCGGTCGTGCGGGTTCTGATCCCACTGGTCTCCGCCGCCTTCATCTTCGCGCCGATGGCGATGCTGTGGGGCGAGAAGTCCGGAGTCGTCGCCTGGCTGCATGCGCTGGTTCCGCCCTCGTGGGATCACCGCCTGAACATCTGGGCCTTCGCCACCGACCGCATCCTGGAGCACCCGATGCGCGGGTGGGGGATCGACGCCAGCCGCACCTTCGGCGCGGCCATCCCGCTGCACACCCATAACGCGCCCCTGCAGATCTGGCTGGAGCTGGGCGCTTTCGGCGCCGCCATGGCCGCCGCCTTCTACGCCTGGATCCTGTATGGCGTCCTGAGCTGGACCGAAACGAACCGGCGCGACGGGGCCATGGCGGCCGGCGCGGCGGTGTCCTATCTGGTGGTCAGCGGTTTCAGCTTCGGGGTCTGGCAGGAGTGGTGGCTGGCCCTCGGCGCCTTGGCCGTCATCGCCTGCGGCGTTGCGCAAAAATCCAGCGCTTCGTCGCGATAGCGCGATAACGAAATTCCTCATCTGGCTGGATCGGCGCGCATCGCTCGCACGATTTTGCCTTTCGGTTCCATTCGCGGTATCTACGCCGCCCCTTGTTGCTGTTGAGCCTGTCATGACCGCCCGCTGGACCCCCGCCGCCTGGAGAGCCAAACCCGCCAAGCACATCCCCGCCGACTATCCGGACGCGGGCGCTGTCGAGCGGGTCGAGCAGACGCTGCGCCAGATGCCGCCGCTGGTCTTCGCCGGCGAGGCGCGCCGCCTGAAGAGCCTGCTGGGCGACGTGGCCGAGGGCCGCGCCTTCCTGCTGCAGGGCGGCGACTGCGCCGAGAGCTTCAAGGAGTTCCACGCGGACAACATCCGCGACACCTTCCGCCTGATCCTGCAGATGGCGGTGGTGCTGACCTTCGCCGGCGGCAAGCCGGTGGTGAAGGTGGGCCGCATCGCCGGCCAGTTCGCCAAGCCGCGCTCGGAGCCGACCGAGGTCCAGGGCGACGTGACCCTGCCGTCCTACCGCGGCGACATCATCAATGGCATGGACTTCAACGAGGCCGAGCGCATCCCGGACCCGGATCGCCTGCTCAAGGCCTATGGTCAGTCTGCCGCGACGCTGAACCTGCTGCGGGCCTTCGCCAGCGGCGGTTACGCCGACCTCTACAACATCCACCGCTGGACCCTGGGCTTCGTCGGCGACAGCCCGCAGGGCGCGCGCTATCGGGAGCTGTCGGAGAAGATCTCCGAAGCCCTGACCTTCATGGCGGCCGTCGGCGTCACGCCCGACACCCAGCCCGACCTGCGTCGCGTCGAGTTCTTCACCAGCCACGAAGCGCTGCTGCTGGGCTTCGAGGAAGCCATGACGCGCGTCGATAGCACCTCGGGCGACTGGTACGACACCAGCGCCCACCTGCTGTGGATCGGCGAGCGAACCCGCCAGCTGGACGGCGCCCACGTCGAGTTCATGCGCGGCGTGAAGAACCCGATCGGCCTGAAGTGCGGCCCGACCATGGAGGGCGACGACCTGCTGCGCCTGATCGACGTGCTGAACCCGAACAACGAGCCGGGCCGCCTGACCCTGTACGGCCGCTTCGGCTCGGACAAGATCGCCGACCGCCTGCCGCGCCTGATGCGCGCGACCAAGAGCGCCGGGCGTTCGGTGGTCTGGGCGACCGACCCGATGCACGGCAACACGCTGAAGGCCTCGACCGGCTACAAGACCCGTCCGTTCGACCGCATTCTCTCCGAAGTGAAGAGCTTCGTGGAGATCGCCCAGGCCGAGGGCGTGCACCCCGGCGGCGTCCACCTGGAGATGACCGGCCAGAACGTCACCGAATGCCTGGGCGGCGCCCGCGCGGTCTCGGAGACGGAGCTCGCCGACCGCTACCACACCCACTGCGACCCGCGCCTGAACGGCGAGCAGGCGCTGGAGCTGGCTTTCCTGG
The DNA here is from genome assembly GCA_041905125.1 of Caulobacter sp. Taxonomy (GTDB): domain Bacteria; phylum Pseudomonadota; class Alphaproteobacteria; order Caulobacterales; family Caulobacteraceae; genus Caulobacter. The sequence continues at coordinate 7,014 of JAYRLX010000163.1, forward strand.
TGGCCGAGAAGCTGAAGGCCGCTCGCGACGACCAGCGCCGCCTGGCCGCCGGCTAGAGAACGGCGCTAGGGCCGATGACGCTGCGCGATCTGGCCTCGTCATCGGCGCGGACGTGCTGCGCACGTTCGATTCCGTGGCCATCGATCTGAAGCGAAACGAGGTGCGGTTTCGGATCGGGCGCTGAACTCAAACCTCTGAACGTTGTTCGTTGTGCGATGCGGCGAACGGCCGCTTGACCGCTCGCCCGGCGCTCTCCAATGGTTGTTTGAAGGGAGAGCAGAATGCGTTTGCGCCAGAAGATTCGTCGTGAGGTCAAATTCCTGAAGGGGTTGGTCCGGACACTCAAGCGCGTGAAATCCATCGCTCCCGACAGCGCCAATCTGATCTGCGACGATATTGAAGCGGCGGTCGACAAGTGGAGCGATCGGCCGGCTATCACCTTCGAAGGCAAGACGATCAGCTACGCCGAGCTGGACGCCATGGCCAACCGCTACGCTCACTGGGCCAAGGGCCAGGGGCTGACGCGCGGCCAGACGGTGGCGCTGTTCATGCCCAATCGCCTGGAATATTTCGCCGTCTGGTACGGCCTGACCAAGGTCGGGGTCGCCACGGCCCTGATCAACAACCAGCTGACCGGCGCGGCCCTGGCTCACTGCCTGAACATCTCGCAGGCGCTGCACTGCATCGTCGATCCCGAGACCTCGCCCTGCTTCGAGGACGTGAAGGGCCGGCTGGACCGCCATATGCAGCAATGGGTGCTGGGGCCGGTCCATGGCGAGCAGCGCGATCTGGTCAAGGCGCTGAAGAGCTGCAGCCAGCTGCGGCCCGACCGCGTCACCGCGCGCGAAGGCATCACCGCCCGGGACACCGCGCTCTACATCTTCACCAGCGGCACCACCGGCATGCCCAAGGCCGCGCGCATCACGCACATGCGCGCCCAGCTCTACATGCGCGGCTTCGCCGGCTCGACCGGGGCCAAGGAGAGCGACCGGATCTACGTGACCTTGCCGCTCTATCATGCCACCGGCGGTCTCTGCGCTCTGGGCGCGGCGTTCCTGAACGGCGGCTCGATCGTGCTGCGCAAGAAGTTCTCGACCAGTCATTTCTGGCCCGAGGTGGTCGCCGAGAACTGCACCATGTTCGTCTATATCGGCGAGCTGTGCCGTTATCTGGCGAACCAGCCCGAGCATGAGCTGGAGCGCGCCCACAAGATCCGCCTGATTTTCGGCAACGGCCTGCGGCCCGACGTCTGGGACGAGATGCTGGACCGCTTCAAGGTCGGCGAGGTGCTCGAGTTCTACGGCGCGACCGAGGGCAATGTCTCGCTGTTCAACTTCGACGGCCGACGCG
>JAYRLX010000164.1:0-8220 GCA_041905125.1 Caulobacter sp.
GCAGGCCGTCGATGAAGGTCTCGAAGCGTTCGGCCGCCGGAGCGAAGGGCACATAGGCCGCGTCGAGACCCGCCGCCGCGATCCAGGCGTTGTGGAGCACCGGGCTCATCGAGTGCTTGATCGGCTGGCCGCAGACGCCGCCGACGACGGCCGCGCCCGAAATTGTCGAGCTCATGCGACCAGGGCTCCGTGAAGGCGCAGGAAATCCAGAAGTCCGACCAGGGGCAGACCGAGTATGGCGAAGTAGTCCCCGTCAATCTGGTCGAAAAGCTGCACGCCCTCGCTCTCCAGTTCGTAGCAACCGACCGACCACAGCAGGGCCTCGCCGCGCCGCTCCATATACTGGTCCAGCCACGCCTCGCTGAACGGTCGCACCGACAGCTTGGCGGTCTCCACGATTCGCCAGATCGGCTGGCCGTCGCGGGCGACCACCACGGCCGAATGCAGCTTATGGACCTGGCCGCGCAGTTCCAGCAGACGGGCGCGGGCGTCCGCCAGCGTGTCGACCTTGTCGATCAGCTTGCCGCGAAGGTCGAGCGTCTGGTCCGCGCCGATCACCAGGCCCGGCCGCTTGGTCGAGACCTTGACCGCCTTCATCTCGGCCAGCGCATCGGCGATGTCGCGCGGGCTGACCTCTTCGGCCAGCAGTCCAGCCTTGGCGGCGTCTTCGTCGACGCCCGAGCCGACCGCCTCGAAGGCGACGCCGGCGTTCTTCAGGATCATCTGGCGGGCCGCGCTCTTGGACGCCAGGGTTACCGGGGTGAGCGTCACGGGCGTCAGGCTCCCATGACCTCGACCTTGCCGCGGCCGCCCGACAGCAGGTTAATGACCGCCGCCGCCGTCTCCTCGACCGAGCGGCGGGTGATGTCGATCACCGGCCAGCCCTGGCGTTCGAACAGTCGGCGAGCGGCGATGATCTCCTGGCGCGTGGCGTCGGCGTCGACATAGTCGCTCTCGCGGTTCTCCTTCAGAGAGCAGGCGGTTGCGGCGAATCTGGATCAGCCGGTCAGGCGAGGTGATCAGGCCGACGATCAGGGTGTTCTTCAGCTCGAACAGGTCCTGCGGCGGCGGACGCCCCGGCACCAGCGGCACGTTGGCGGCGCGCACGCCGCGGTGGGCCAGATAGATGCAGGTCGGCGTCTTGGAGGTCCGCGAGACCCCGACCAGGATCACGTCGGCCTGGGTCAGGTCCTGGCCGCCCTGGCCGTCGTCGTGGGCGATCGCGTAGTCCAGCGCCTCGATCCGGTCGAAATAGTCGTTGGTCAGGGCGTGCTGGGCGCCGACCCGCGTCGAGATCCGCGCGCCGAGATAGCGCGACATGGCGCTGACCACGGGGTCGAGCGCGGCGATGCAGGGCATCTCCAGCTTGCGGCAGCCTTCCTCGAGCGCCGAGCGCAGGCCCGGATCGACGATCGTGTGCATGACCACGCCCGGCGCGCCGGCGATCTCCTCCAGCGCCCGGTCCAGTTGCCGGGTGGAACGGACCAGGGCGTAGATGTGTTCGATCGGCAGGATGTCGGTGAACCGGGCGCAGACCGCGCGCGCCATGGCGTTCAAGGTCTCGCCCGTCGAGTCCGACACCAGATGGATGTGGAAGTAGGTCGCAAAGCGCGGCGGCAACCGTTCACCCTCGCCGCCAGCGCCGTGACTCTCCTGTGGATCATCCGTTAACGGTTGTTTAACCACTTGCCCTGCCTCTGGGGACGCCTGGGCGCCGAATGACCCAAGATGCGTCGTGACATGGCGCCGCTGTGATCAACGGTCGCATTGCTCGCGTATCATCCCCAGGCCCGACCTGCATCCCCAGAAGTCTGAATCCTTGTTCTCCCCGTCGGGGGGAAGAGTCCCGTGAGGGGTCTTTCGCGCGCCGCCGTTAATTAAGTTTTCATTAAGACCTTCAAGGCCCTGCAAACCCTTCCACAGGATTAACAGAGCGTTAACCACATGTGCGGGGCCTTGTGGGAAAAGGCCGATTGGGTGTGGGAGTCAGGCGCCGCAGGAAGGTTTTCCACGGTTTGCAGTTGCCCTCCCTCACCCTCTTCCATTTCCTAATTTCTTATTAAGATATGTTAGAAAGGGCTTAAGGAGACTCCGGGCTTGAGCCGAAGCCCGCGCCGGGCTTTAACCCGAGCCATGACGTCGCCTTCCCAGTCTCCCAGCAAGACCCCGAAGTTTCTCGCCGCGCTGTCGGGCGAGACCCACGCCCATCCGCCGATCTGGTTCATGCGTCAGGCGGGACGGTATCTGCCGGAGTATCGCGCGGTCCGCGCCACGGCTCCGGACTTCATCAGCTTCTGCTTCGATCCGGAGAAGGCGGCCGAGGTCACGCTGCAGCCCATGCGGCGGTTTCCGTTCGACGCGGCGATCGTCTTCGCCGACATCCTGCTGATCCCGGGCGCGCTGGGACAAAAGGTCTGGTTCGAGGCGGGCGAGGGACCGAAGCTTGGCGAGATGCCGTCGGTCGAGTCCATGGCCGAAAAGGCCGGCGAGGCGGGCAAGGCCCTATCGCTCGTCGGGGAGACGCTGACGCGGGTTCGCTCAGCGCTTGATCCGGAGAAGGCCCTGATCGGCTTCGCCGGCGCGCCCTGGACCGTGGCGACCTACATGATCGAGAAAGGCTCCAGCGACCGCAGCGGCGCGCGGACCTTCGCCTACCAGAACCCAGAGACGACCGACGCCCTGATCCAGGTGCTGGTCGATTCCACGGTCGACTACCTGGCCATGCAGGTCGACGCCGGGGCCCAGGCCGTGAAGCTGTTCGAGAGCTGGGCGGAAGGGCTGTCCGAGCCGCTGTTCGATCGCCTGGTCACCCAGCCGCACAAGAAGATTGTCGAGGGCCTGCGGGCCCGCGGCGTCACCGTGCCGATCATCGGCTTCCCGCGCGGGGCCGGCGCCCTGGTCGAGGGCTACGCCGCCCAGGTCCCGGTGCAGGGCGTGGCGCTGGACACCCAGGCCAGCGCCAAGCTGGGCCAGTCCATCCAGAAGACCAAGACCATCCAGGGCGCGCTGGATCCGCTGCTGCTGCGCGCCGGCGGCGACGCGCTGCTCAAGCGGGTGGACGAGCTGCTCGAACAGTGGAACCAGGGTCCCTATATCTTCAATCTGGGGCACGGGATCCTGCCGGACACGCCGATCGCGCACGTCGAGGCGGTGCTGGAGCGGGTGACCGGACAGAAGGTGGCCAAGTGAGCAAGAAGCTCGCCGTCGTCCTGTTCAATCTCGGCGGACCCGATGGTCCGCGCGCCGTGCGGCCGTTCCTGTTCAACCTGTTCCGCGATCCGGCGATCATCGGCGCCCCGGCCCTGATCCGCTATCCGCTGGCCGCCCTGATCTCGACGACCCGCGAGAAGACGGCCAAGGCCAACTACGCGATCATGGGCGGTGGCTCGCCGCTGCTGCCGGAAACCCAGAAGCAGGCCGAGGCCCTCGAGAAAGCCCTGGCGGTCGCTCTGCCCGGCGTCGAGGCCAAGTGCTTCATCGCCATGCGCTACTGGCATCCGCTGACGGGCGAGACCGCGCGCCAGGTCGCCGCCTTCGCGCCGGACGAGGTCGTGCTGCTGCCGCTCTATCCGCAGTTCTCGACCACCACGACCGGCTCGTCGCTGAAGGCCTGGCGCAAGAGCTATAAGGGCTCGGGCGCCGAGACGACGGTCTGCTGCTATCCGACCGAGGCCGGGCTGGTCGACGCTCACGCCCGGATGATCCGCGAGACGTGGGAGAAGGCCGGTTCGCCGACCAACATCCGGCTGCTGTTCTCGGCCCACGGTCTTCCGGAGAAGGTGATTCTGGCCGGCGACCCCTACCAGAAGCAGATCGAGGCCACGGCCGCTGCCGTCGCCGCCAAGCTGCCGGCGGGGATCGACTGGACCGTCTGCTACCAAAGCCGGGTCGGGCCGCTGAAGTGGATCGGCCCGTCGACCGACGAGGAGATCCGCCGCGCCGGCGCCGAGGGCAAGGGCGTGATGATCACTCCGATCGCCTTTGTCTCCGAGCACGTCGAGACCCTGGTCGAGCTGGATCACGAGTACGCCGAGCTGGCGCGAGACGTCGGCGCGGCGCCCTATGTCCGGGTCCCGGCCCTGGGCGGCGCGCCGGAGTTCATCGACGGCCTGGCCAGCGCGGTCCGCAACGCGCTCGGTGAACGCGCGGGATCCGTCGCCCCGGCCTGCGGTTGGCGGTGCGGGCCCGAGTGGTCGAAGTGTCCGTGCCGAGAAGGAGCCGCGGCGTGATGGATTTCCTGGTGGCGCACTTCAACCTGGTGCGCGGGCTTCACATCCTGTCGGTCATCGCCTTCATGGCCGGCATGCTCTACCTGCCCCGGCTGTTCGTCTATCACAGCAAGGCCGCGGTCGGCTCGGAGATGGCCGAGACCTTCACGATGATGGAGCGGCGGCTGCTGCGCGGGATCATCAACCCCGCCTCGATCGCCACGGCGCTGTTCGGCCTGGGCCTGATCCTGGCCGACAGCCAGATCCGCGGCTGGGGCTTCCTGGCCGAACCCTGGATGGCCACGAAGCTGGTCGCCCTGGTCGGGCTCTACGGCTTCCATGGCTTCTTGTCGGCCTCGCGCAAGAAGTTCGAGAAGGGCGAATATCCTCGCTCCGAGAAGTTCTGGCGGATGGTCAACGAAGTCCCGTTCGTGCTGGCGATCGTGATCGTCATCTCGGTGACGACCAAGTTCCTGAACCACTAGACGGCGGCGGCGCTTGACCCGCCGCCCGTCGCGTGTTTTGCATCGCCGATAGGTCCGCTGTCGGCGGACCGCCTCCTTTCACGGACCGGCGCCCGTCCTGGCGCGCCCCGCGAGCTCTTCGCTCCAAGGTCCGTCCCCCGAACGATCCGCGTCATCGTCAATCGACGCGCATGTCCCGGTCCTACCGGGCGTGACCCATGAAGTTCTACCGGCCGGACTCCGTCGTGGAGACCGCGCCCACCCTTGAGTCTTGTCATGACCGAAGAAACCGAAAACCAAATCCCGGGCGCCGACGAAGCGACCATCGAGGATACCGTCGCCGATACGGCCGACGTCGCCATCGAGGCCTCCGTCGAGGCGGAAGGCGAGGGCGACGACGAAGGCTCCGACATCGCCGCGGCCGTCGCGGCCCTGGGCCTGAAGTCCATGTCCCTGCAGGAGCTGAAGGAGAAATCCCCGGCCGACCTGCTGGCGTTCGCCGAGACCTTCGAGGTCGAGAACGCCAACTCCATGCGCAAGCAGGACATGATGTTCGCGATCCTGAAGACCCTCGCCGAGGAAGGCGTGGAGATCTCGGGCTCGGGCACCATGGAAGTGCTGCAGGACGGCTTCGGCTTCCTGCGCTCGCCGGAAGCCAACTACCTTCCGGGTCCGGACGACATCTACGTCTCGCCGTCGCAGATCCGGAAGTACGGCCTGCGCACCGGCGACAGCGTCGAGGGCGCGATCCGTTCGCCGCGCGAAGGCGAGCGCTACTTCGCCCTGACCAGCGTCTCGAAGATCAATTTCGAGAGCCCCGAGAACGTGCGCCACAAGGTGCACTTCGACAACCTGACGCCGCTCTATCCCGAAGAGCGCCTGAACATGGAGCTGCCCGATCCGACCGTGAAGGATCGCTCGGGCCGCGTGATCGACATCGTCGCCCCGCTGGGCAAGGGTCAGCGCTGCCTGATCGTCGCCCCGCCGCGCGTCGGTAAGACGGTGATGCTGCAGAACATCGCCAAGTCGATCGAGACCAACCACCCCGAGTGCTACCTGATCGTCCTCCTGATCGACGAGCGCCCGGAAGAAGTCACCGACATGCAGCGCACGGTGAAGGGCGAGGTGATCGCCTCGACCTTCGACGAGCCGGCGACCCGCCACGTCCAGGTGGCCGAGATGGTCATCGAGAAGGCCAAGCGCCTGGTCGAGCACAAGCGCGACGTCGTCATCCTGCTGGACTCGGTCACCCGTCTGGGCCGCGCCTACAACACCACCGTCCCGTCGTCGGGCAAGGTGTTGACCGGCGGTGTCGACGCCAACGCCCTGCAGCGGCCGAAGCGCTTCTTCGGCGCGGCGCGCAATGTCGAGGAGGGCGGTTCGCTCTCGATCATCGCCACGGCCCTGATCGACACCGGCAGCCGGATGGACGAAGTCATCTTCGAAGAGTTCAAGGGCACCGGTAACTCGGAAATCGTCCTGGACCGCAAGGTGGCCGACAAGCGCATCTTCCCGGCCATCGACGTGCTCAAGTCGGGCACCCGCAAGGAAGAGCTCATCACGCCGCGCGACCAGCTGCAGAAGACCTACGTCCTGCGCCGGATTCTCAACCCGATGGGCGCCTCGGACGCGATCGAGTTCCTGCTCGACAAGCTGCGCCAGTCCAAGACGAACGGCGACTTCTTCCAGTCGATGAACACCTGAGTCCAGCCAGACTCAGCTGGAGACGAGAAAGGCCCCGGAGCGATCCGGGGCCTTTTTTGCTTTAGGTCCTCCCCCCAGCGGGGGAGGTGTCGGCGAAGCCGACGGAGGGGGAAGGGACCGGATCAGCCGAACTCCCCCTCCGGCCTTCGGCCTCCTCCCCCTCGGGGGGAGGATTGTTGATCACGGAACCAGCAGCGTCGCCCCGGTCGTCCGCCGACCTTCCAGCGCCTCATGCGCCGCCCGCGCTTCGGCCAGGGGGAAGGTCTGGCCGATATCGATCTTCACCGCGCCGGACCCGATGACCGCGAACAGCGCCTCGGCGCTTTCGTCCAGTTCCTCGGTCGTGGCGATGTAGTCGAACAGCTTGGGCCGCGTCACAAACAAGGACTTGCCGCCCAGCTCCAACGGCGCGAACGGCGGGACCGGACCCGAGGCGTTGCCGAAGGTGACCATCATGCCGCGCCGCGCCAGGCTCTTCAGGCCGGCCGCCCAGGTGTCCTTGCCGACGCCGTCATAGACGACCGCGACGCCCTGTCCGCCGGTCAGCTCGGCGACCTTGGCGGCGACATCCTCATGGCTGTAGTCGATCACGTGGTCCGAGCCGAGATCGCGGGCGATCGCGGCCTTGGCTTCCGAGCCGACCGTGGCGATCACCGTCGCGCCCAGGCTCTTGCACCATTGGACCAGGATCTGACCGACGCCGCCTGCCGCCGCGTGGATCAGGACGGTGTCGCCGTGTTTCACGTGGAAACATCGCCGGACCAGGAACTCGGCGGTCATGCCCTTGAGCATCGCCGCCGCGGCCGTCTCCAGGCTGACGCCGTCCGGGACCTTCACGGCGCGGTCAGCCGGGACCACGGCCGCCTCGGCATAGGCGCCCATCGTGCCGTTGTAGGCGACGCGGTCGCCGACCTTGAACCGGCTGACGCCGTCGCCGACCGCCTCGACCGTTCCGGCCGCTTCCAGGCCGATGCCGCTCGGCAACTTCAGCGGATAGAGGCCCGAGCGGTGATAGGTGTCGATATAGTTCAAGCCGACTGCCGCGTGGCGGACCAGGATCTGGTCGGCGGCGGGCGAGGGGACCTCGACCTTGACCGCCTCGAGGACCTCCGGACCGCCCGTACGGGAGAACTGGATGGCCAGCATCAGGCCAGGGCCTTCTGGAAGAAGGTTAGGCTGCGGCCGTTGGCCTTGGCCGCGTCGGCGGCGTCATAGTGCGCGCCGCCTTCCCGGGCGAAGGCATGGTCGCGACCCGGATAGGTGTGCAGCTCGATCTGCGGGTGGTCCTTCAGCGCCTGCAGGATGACCTGCTGGGCTTCCGGGGGCACGAACTGGTCCTTCTCGGCGATGTGGATCAGCAGCGGATGGTTCAGCTTCTCGGCCTCGCCGACGTGCTTCTCAAGACCGACGCCGTAGTAGGACACCGAGGCGTCGACGTCGGTGCGGGTCGCGGTCAGGAAGGCCAGCAGGCCGCCCAGGCAGTAGCCGACCGCGCCGATCTTGCCGTTGACGCCGTCCAGCTTGCGGGCCGCGGTGATGGTCGCGGCGATGTCGTTGACGCCGGCGTCGACATCGAAGGCGTTGAACAGCTCGAACGCCCTCTTCCACTCGGCTTCCGACTGGTCGGTGATGTCGATGCCGGGCTCGATCCGCCAGAACAGGTCCGGGCAGATGGCGACATAGCCTTGCGAGGCTAGGCCGTCGCAGATATCGCGCATGACCTTGTTGACGCCGAAGATTTCCTGGATGACGACGATGGCCGGCGCCGAGGCCGCCTTCGGGCGCGCAACATAGGCGCTGAAGTCGCCGTCCGGCGTGGTGATGGTGAGGGTCTCGCTCATCGG
>JAYRLX010000165.1:0-8170 GCA_041905125.1 Caulobacter sp.
CCCATGAACTTTGGGCCTGTCGCTATAAGCGGAACCAAGTGGGAAGCGGTCGCGAGTGTTAATGACTCTAGTGCTTATGGGGCTGGAATATATAAAATAAATCTCACCAAAGGTTATTCTTACGACATAAGTAGCTCAAGCTTTTTTATTCCGTTCCAAATGAAGATTTTTGATCAATTTGGAAATGTTGTTGCTCTAGGTTCTGATAATATATACTCATCAGAAGAAGATATATGGGGTTTTTTGGCTCCTTATTCTGGAACGTATTATATTGATGCTAGTTGGAATAAGGGTGTTTATTATACTAGTGCAACCTTGTCGGTTTATGAGGACCAGAACCCAGTCAAGGTAAACCATAATCCTACCGCGAAGTTCTCGTTCGATCAAATCAGCTGGCCTGAGGGCGTACAGAGCAAATACGTTATCGCGGCCAATACCTTTGGGGATCCAGATGGCGATGCGCTGACGTTCAGCGCGCGAGCCAACGGCGCCTCCTTGCCCAGCTGGCTGAACTTCGACTCCTCCAGCCTGACTTTCTCTGGCACGCCGCCCATCGGCGCGACAGATTTCGCCGTCACCGTTACCGCAAAGGATCCCGGAGGGCTGACCGCTTCGGTGGATTTCGTGCTGTCGACCCCCGGGCTATCGCCTAGCCTCGTTATCGAGTCTGCCTCAAATGCGATTCTCAGGGTGCCTTCAAGCGACCTTCAGGTCGCCGGGCTGGTCAACCAAGTCAAGACCGGCTCCATTACTGCGGAGGCCGCGATCGCGCAAATGGTAAAGCTTGCCGATGCGAGCACCTCCGTCGCAACGCTAAGCTACCAGTTCTTCACCGGTAAAATTCCCCAAGAATCCGGGATCACCTATTTGGTTTCACCCGTTGGGTCGAACTCAAACAATCTGAACTCTGCATACTATAAGAGCTTCAATATCGAGAATCGATACATCAATTTCGCCGTAAACCTCGGAAAATTTGGGGAGGGGCGGGCGAAATTCGAGGGCGAATACGGCTCATTGACCTTGGAACAGGCTACCAAGAAGGCGTATGGCGTCATCTTCGGCGCCCCTCCAACGGACAGCAAGGTAACCTTGTTGTTGGGAGGCGGGCGTGACGCCTACTTGGAGACTTACGGTCGGGATGGCCATGATGGTCTGGGCACCAAGGCTGCCATGGTGGGCTGGCTGCTGGCGGAGGCCGAGAAGGCGGACATTGGGATGTACGCGCGTTCTAATGCGGCGTTCCTCACGGATATCGCCGATGGCGGGAACTGGGCCGTTGACTTGGTCGGGGTCTATGGCAAGCCTGGATACATCTATGCGAGCTGATCCCCTAGCCGCTTCGGTAGAGCTGCCTACGGCGTGATCTTGATCACCTTGCCGTTGTCGTCGTCGGTCAGGACGTAGATCGCGCCATCGGGGCCGACTTCCACGTCGCGAACGCGGCCGCCGATGTCGGTGAACAGGCGCTCCTCGCCGACGACCTTGCCATCCTTCAGGACCAGACGGTCGACGTGCTGGTCCTTCAGCGAGCCGATCAGCAGGCTGCCCTTCAGGGCCGGGAAGAGATTGGCTTGATAGAAGGTCATGCCGGACGGGGCGATGACCGGATCCCAGTAATAGACCGGCTGTTCGAAGCCGTCCTTCTGGGTGATCCCGTCGCCGATCGGCTTGCCTGAGTACTCCTCGCCATAGGTGATCACGGCCCAGCCGTAGTTCTTGCCGGCTTCGGGATGGTTCAGCTCGTCGCCGCCGCGCGCGCCGTGCTCGACGGTCCAGAGGCGGCCGGCGGGATCGAGGGCGGCGGCCTGGATGTTGCGGTGGCCCAGCGACCAGATCTCGGGCTTGGCGCCGGCCGTCTTCACGAACGGATTGTCGGCGGGGATCGAGCCGTCGGCGTTGATGCGGATGACCTTGCCCAGGGTGGCGTCCAGGTGCTGGGCCTGGATCCGGCCGGGCAGGATCGAGCGCTCGCCGGTGGTGATGAACAGCTTGCCGTCACGGGCGAAGACCAGGCGGCCGCCAAAGTGCAGGGCGCTGTCCATCTTCGGCGCCTGGCGCCAGATGACCTGGACGTTCTCCAGCTTCGGCGCGGCGCCGAGCGTCAGCTTGCCGCGCGCCACGGCCGTGCCGTTCACGCCGTTCTCGGCCTCGGCATAGCTCCAATAGACCAGGCCGTTGGTCGCGTAGGCGGGGTCCAAGGTCACGTCCAGCAGGCCGCCCTGGCCCTCGGCGAACACCGCCGGCAGGCCGGCTACGGCCGGCGACAGCTTGCCGTCCTTGGACAGCACGCGCAGGCGGCCCGCCCGTTCCGTCACCAGCAGTTCGCCCGATGGCAGGAAGGCCATGCCCCACGGGTGGTCGAGGCCGCTGGCCAGCGCCTGGTATCGCCCGACGGTGTTGGAGCTCAGGCCCGGCGCGCGGGTCTGGTTGGCGAAGGCCGGCTTCTGCTCGGGTGCGTTCGGCGGGCGAGTCTCCACCGGGGCGCCGGCTTGGCCGGGCTGAGCGGGCGCGGGGCCGCAGGCGACGAGCGCGGCGGCGAGGGCGGCGGAGGCGGTCAGCAGGGTTTTGCGCATGGGGCGAGCTTAGGACGGTTTCCGGGGAGGGGGCTAGACGTCACAAGATTATTGTTCTCTTTTTGTTCTTGTGCTCTCATTGAGCTATGCGAGAGGAGCGCTACATCGCGGTCTACATGCTGGCCAGTCAGCGTTTGGGGACGCTGTACATAGGCGCGACCGGATATCTCAATCGCCGGATCTGGCAGCACCGAGAAGGACTGGTCCCTGGCTTCACCAAGAAGTACGGCGTGAAGCGACTTGTTTGGTATGAGCCGCATGATGACATGGTGAGCGCCTTTCAGCGCGAGCGCAGCCTCAAGCGGTGGCCAAGGCAGTGGAAGATAAACCTTATCGAACGGGAGAACCCGTACTGGGACGATCTCTATGACAGTCTTATCTAGCTCTTTTCCTCCGCCTTCCTGGGCCTTGTGCCCAGGACCCATGCGTCAGCTCGTGTGGCTTTAGACGCAGTCGCGCCAACCTCGACGTCGATCTGTCTTTATGGGCTGAACCTGGCGGCGCCATGGGTCCTGGGCACAAGGCCCAGGAAGGCAGATTTAATGGTTGATGCTAAAGAGTAATCTCCCGCCGCGCGTCGCTGGCTTCCCGCGCCAGCTCCAGCAGGTCCATCACCCGCAGCGCCTCATCCACCGGCACGGGCGACGGCGCGCCTGCGACGATCGCCTCGCGGACGCCGGCGTAGAAGGCGCGGTAGTCGGCGGGTTCGGGGCTGACGTCGGCGTGGACCGGGAGATCGTCCTCGACCGTGGTCAGCACGCCGTGACGGGTGTCGCGGCCATAGCTCGGCGCGCCCGGGATCATGCCGGCCTTCAACTGGGCCTCCTGCGGATCGAGGCCGTGCTTGACGAAGCTGGCGCCGGTCCCGTGAACCGCGAGGCGCAGGTCGCTGGCCGCGGTCAGCAGACTGCCGTGCAGGATGACGCGCAGGGTCGGATAGCGCAGCACCACGTGGAAATAGTCGTCGGCCTCCGCGCCGGGGCGCTGGACCCCGATATCGGCGTAGATCGCCAGAGGCTCGCCGAACAGCAGGAGCGCCTGGTCCAGCAGGTGCGGGCCCAGGTCCATCCAGGCGCCCGACCCGGGACCGGCCCGCTCACGCCAGCGGTCGCGGACCACGGGACGGAAGCGGTCGAAGTGGCTCTCGTACTGGACGATCTGGCCCAGCGCGCCCTCGTCGATCAGGCGGCGCAGGGTCAGGAAATCGCTGTCCCAGCGGCGGTTGTGGAACACCGTCAGCAGCCGGTCGGCGCGTTCGGCGGCGTCAGCCATGGCGCGGGCCTCGGCTGGCGAGAGGGCGAAGGGCTTGTCGACGACGACATGCTTGCCGGCCTCGAGCGCGGCGATCGCCTGGGGCGCGTGCAGGGGGGGGCGTGGCGATGACCACCAGCTCGATCGCGGGATCGGCGAGGGCGGCGCCCAGCTCGGCGACGACGCGGGCGTCCGGGTGATCGGCGGCGACCTTGGCGGGATCGCTGGAGACCACGGTCGCCAGCTTCAGGCCCGGCGTGGCGGCGATCAGCGGGGCGTGGAAGGTCTTGCCGACATAGCCGTATCCGACCAGGGCGACGTTCAGGATGCGCGAATGAGGCATGGCGCAGCTGTAAACGAAAAGGGCCGGGGATTGCTCCCCGGCCCGGATCGCGATCGCGTGAACCTCGAAGATCAGATCTTCACCGGCTCCATCTTGGGCGTCAGCAGGTGGACCACCAAGAGGGCGATCAGATAGGCGCTGCCCGCGACCAGGAAGATCGGGGCGTAGGTGCCGATGCTGTCCAGCACCTTGCCGATGTACTTGGAGAACACCATGCCGCCGAACGCGCCCAGCATGCCGCCGATGCCGACGACCGAGCCGACCGCGCCGCGCGGGAAGACGTCCGAGGGCAGGGTGTAGAGGTTTGCCGAGAAGCCCTGGTGGGCGGCGGTGGCGACGCCGATGATCACCACGGCCAGCCAGACCGAGCTGGCGTACGAGGCGAAGATCACCGGCACGGCCAGCAGGGCGCAGACCAGCATGGTCAGCTTGCGCGCCTTGTTGATGGTCGCGCCGTTCTTCATCAGGGTCGAGGACATCCAGCCGCCGGCCACGCTGCCGACGTCCGACAGCAGGTAGATGGCGATCAGCGGCGGCCCGAAGGTCTTCAGGTCCAGGCCGTAGCGCTTGCCCAGGAAGTCCGGCAGCCAGAACAGGAACATCCACCAGATCGGGTCGATCAGGAACTTGCCCAGGGCGTAGGCCCAGGTCTCGCGCTTGGTCAGCAGCTTGGTCCAGGCGATCTTCTCGACCGGATCGGCCGGATCCTGTTCGATATAGGCCAGCTCGGTCGACGACAGGCCCTTGGCCTCGCGCGGGCGGCGATAGACCAGCAGCCAGATCGGCAGCCAGACCAGGCCCGCCACGCCGGTGACGATGAAGGCCATTTGCCAGCCGAAGGCCAGCACGATGCCGGGCACGACCAGCGGCGTGACGATCGCGCCGATATTGGTGCCGGCGTTGAACAGGCCGGTGGCGAAGGCGCGTTCCTTCTTGGGGAACCACTCGGCCACGGCCTTGATGCCGCCCGGGAAGCCGCCGGCTTCGCCGATGCCCAGACCCATGCGCGCGGCGATGAAGCCGGTGATATGGCTGGCGCCGGCGTGGGCGATGTGGGCGACCTGCCAGATCAGGAAGGCGATGCCGAAGCCCCAGCGGGCCCCGATCTTGTCCATGATCTTGCCCCACGCCAGGTAGGCGATGGCGTAGGCCAGCTGGAAGTAGAAGACGAGGTCGGCGTAATGGGTCTCGTCCCAGCCGAACTCCTTGGAGAGGTCCGCCTTCAACAGGCCGATCGTCTGGCGATCGACGTAGTTGATGACCATCGCCGCGAACAGCAGGCTGACGACGATCCAGCGGTAACGACCGATCTTCTCGGATGGCTCGGGCGCTCGTGAGACGTCCATGGACCTGGCCTTCCTTCCCTAAGCTTTTGTTATTTCGCCGGAACGGCGACGCAGTCCACGGTTCCGAACGGGCCGAAATCGACGTGGGCCACATCGCCCGCCACCACGTCGTGAATGCCCGTGGTCGCGCCGGTCGTGACGATCATGTCCTTCTTCAACGGCTTGCCGCGCGCGGCGACCGCGCCCAGCAGGAAGGCGAGGGCCGCCAGCGGCGAGCCCGGAATGGTCGCCGCGGTGGCCTTGCCCACCGACTTGCCGTTGATGAGGGTCTCGACCGGCATATCCTCCCAGGCGATGTCGCGCCAGTTGGAAATGGCCTGACCAATGATCTGACCATCGTTATTGCCGAAATCCGAGGCCACGACCGTGGGGCCCAGGGCGTTGATGGTCTTCAGCGGGCTGCCGGCGATCTCGACGCCGACCAGCAGCTCGCCCACGTAGTCGGCGGCTTCCTCGGCGGTCCACTGGGTCTTGTCGGCCGGGGCGTCCTTGCCCAGGCGGATGATGAATTCAGCCTCGACGGCGCAGAAGCCGCCTTCGATGGCGCGGAACGGGTTCGGTTGGCCATTGGTGCTGGCCTGCTGGACCTTGGACTTGAAGATGCAGCCGGCCAGGCGCTCGGCGCCCAGGCGCTCGCGGTGCTGCGGCGGCACCAGGCCCACCTTCCAGCCGACCAGCTCGTCGGGCCACAGATCGATGGCGAGGTCCTGCACCGCGTAGCCGTCGGCCATGGTCGGGGGAATCACGTCGCCCGGATAGCCGGGGACCGAAACACCGTCCTGACGAGCCTTGACGAACTGGGGAGCAATGGCCGCGGGGGCGAACGCCTCGCTGTGGGCCTCAGAAACGGTCACGCCGCGGATCCTCCCTAGAATTCGGCTCAAGCCCGGCTTGGCGGGTTTGCCCGAGTCTCTAGTGGAAACCGGTGTCATTGACAATGAGGGGGTGAGCCCGTCGCGGCGGGATTGTACGGGGTTCCCGCCGCTTGACACCAGCGACAGCGCGTATAGCGTCGCCGAGAATTACGGACGTAAGCGCCATGCACATCACCGCCGCCGAAGCTCATGTCATGGAAGCGCTCTGGCGCCGCGCGCCCCTGTCGGCCGACGAGCTGGTCGCCGAGGTTGGCGGCGCGCAGAACTGGGGCGAGGCCACCGTCAAGACGCTGATCAATCGCCTGCTGAAGAAGAAGGCGATCAAGTCCGAGCGCGCCGAGGGGCGTCACGGCTATCGCCCGCTGGTCGACCGCAGCGCCTATGTCCAGGCCGAGAGCCAGGGCCTGCTGGACCGCCTGTTCGACGGCCAGCTGGCCCCGCTGATCAGCCACTTCGCCCAGCACCGCCCGCTGAAGGCCGAAGAGGTCGAGCGCCTGAAGAAGCTGATCGACGGCCTGGAAGAGGCCAAGCCGTAGGCCTCTAGAGATAAGGCCCCCACATCATCGCGACCGCGCCGACCGCGCCGACCGCCATGTAGGCCGTCGAGACGAGGATCAGCGCGCCGGCGGCCAGCTTCGGCGCCGGCTTGGCGCTGCGTTCCGCGGCGAAATAGAGCTCCAGGATCGCCAGGGGGATCAGGTAGCTGCCGAAGGCCAGGACGATGTCGGCGGGGCCGGTCATCTTGCTGGTCATGCCGACAGGGCGGCCGTTCAGCACGATCCAACCCATCAGGCCGACGCGCAGGAACCACACGCCGCTGACCGCCATGAAGGTTCGCATGGCCCAGCGCCTATGCCGGTCGAAACGCCGGACCAGCGCCTCGCGCCAAGCCAGGCCGGCGAAGACCAGGATGAAAACGGCGTCCAGCCCGATCGCTGTGGCGGAAACGAGCGACAGATAGGACCCACGCGCCAGCGTCATCCACAAGCCGCTCACGGCCGTGACGCAGGCGGTCGTCAGGAAGACCCGGCCGCTCCAGCGGTGCAGGACGGGGGCCGCGCGCCGCAGCGCCGGGACCAACTGCGCCAGGCCCGCAAGCGTCACGATCGCGGCGAGCAGGACGTGGGCGGCGAACATTGCGTTGCCGCCGGCGTCGCCCTTCACGTAGCCCGTGATCAGCGGCTTGTCGTTCCAGGCGGCGAGGTGTCCGGACGCCGTGCGGGTCCCGTAGAACGCGACGATGAAATAGATGAACGCACCTTGGCCTGCCGCCGCGACGACGAACCAGAGCCGGGCCGTCCAGCCCAGGACCCCCGCCGCGTCCACGCCGTTCTCGCGTACTGACACTTCGCTGCTCGACATGTGACCTCCTTCGACGCTGGCGACACGCCGGTCGTTGGAGGTCGATGAGGCGGCGGGCGGCCAGCCGTCTCGCCGATTTGGAAATCGGCCAAAGATTTCCCGGCCGATGCGCTGGACAAGGACGGGCTAAGCTGCGCGATGATGCGCCGCAAACGGGCTAATTGGCGCATGGACCTGACGCTGACCTCACTGACCGCGGGCTCCGCCGCCGACATCGCGCCAAAGCCGCCCGGACGCCTGCGCGCCCACTGGGCCATCACCAGCGTTTCACTCGCCTGCTTCATCCTGAGCCAGCTGCTTGGCGCGCGCGCTGGGGCCTGGACGACGCCGCTGGCCATCGGCGGCGTGGCCGGATGCGGTTTCTCGTGGCTCTTCACGCGGGCGGTGTTCGAACCCGCGCCCCATGAACCCCGCTGGTCG
>JAYRLX010000166.1:0-5739 GCA_041905125.1 Caulobacter sp.
CCGCTTTGACCTGCGTAAGTCGCGGGTCGACGTGCTCGTTGCGCCCAGCGAGATCGTCGAGCGCCGCAAGGCCCTGGAAGCGGCCGGCGGCTATCCCTATCCCGAAAGCCAGACCCCCTGGCAGGAAATCCAGCGCGCCGTCGTCGGCCAGCTCGAAACCGGCGCCGTCCTCGAACCCGCCGTCAAATACCAGCGCATCGCCCAGACCAAGGGCCTGCCCAGAGATAACCACTAGGCCCATTCGCCGCCGGCTCTTCCGAGGGCCGGCGGTTCATAGGCGCGAAGAGCGCGGCTCCAGTGGAGTCTTATTGTACGACAAAATAACCGCTGCTATGCACGCGGTCAGAACGAGGCGGAGCCCGCAAGCATCCGCGCGTAGATGGAGAGGGAAGAGCATGGCGATGGCCAAGACGTTTCTAGGCGCGGCGGCAGCGCTGCTGGCGATGGCGGCGAGCGCGCAGGCGGGCGAAATCGCCGCGACCGCGACCTTGAAGGCCGACAAGCCGGGCGCGCCGATCTCGCGTTACATCTACGGTCAATTCTCGGAGCATTTGGGCGCGGGCATCTATGACGGCGTCTGGGTTGGTCCCGACTCCAAGATCCCCAATGTGCGCGGCGTCCGCAGCGACGTGGTGGCGGCGCTGAGGGACATCAAGGTCCCGGTCATCCGCTGGCCCGGCGGCTGCTTCGCCGACGAGTACCGCTGGCGCGACGGCATCGGTCCGCGCGACAAGCGCCCCTCGCGCAAGAACAACTGGTGGGGCGGCTCGCCGGAGACCAACGCCTTCGGCACCCACGAATTCATGGACTTCGTCGAACAGGTCGGCGCCGATCCCTACGTCTCGATCAATGTCGGTTCGTCCAACCCGACCGAGATGCGCGAGTGGATCGAGTACATGATCTCGCCCGGCGACGACACCCTGGCCCAGGAGCGCCGCGCCAACGGCCGCGACAAGCCGTTCAACCTGCCGTTCGTCGGCATCGGCAACGAGAGCTGGGGCTGCGGCGGCGAGATGACGCCGGAGTACTATGCGAACGAATACCGGCGCTTCTCGGCGTTCTTCCACAAGAACGACGACAACAAGGCGCTGCGCATCGCCTCGGGCGCCAATTCGTTCGACGTGAACTGGACCGACGTCGTCACCAAGAACGCCGGCAAGCAGATGGACGCCATCTCGCTGCACTACTACACGATCCCGACGGGTAAGTGGTCCAAGAAGGGCGCGGCGACGGGCTTCGACAAGGCCGCCTGGGGGCAGACCTTCGCCCAGACCCTGCGGATGGACGACCTGCTCAAGCAGCATATCGCCGCCATGGACAAGAACGATCCCAGCAAGCGGATCGGCCTCTATGTGGACGAATGGGGCACCTGGTACGATGTCGAGCCGGGCACCAATCCGGGCCACCTCTACCAGTTGAACACCCTGCGCGACGGGGTGCTGGCGGCGGCCAACTTCAACATCTTCCACCGCTACACCGACCGCGTGCGGATGACGAACATCGCCCAGACCATCAACGTGCTGCAGGCGATGATCCTGACCCAGGGCGACAAGATCGTCCTGACCCCGACCTACTACGCCTACAAGATGTACGTGCCGTTCCAGGACTCCACCGCGATCCCGCTGGACGTGACGGCGCCCGAGATCGACGTGGCGGGAACCAAGATCCCAGCCTTCAACGCCTCGGCCGCGAAGGGCAAGGACGGCAAGACCTATGTCGCGGTCGCCAACATGTCGCCGGACGATGGCGTCAAGCTGTCGGTGGCGCTGGGCGGCCTGAAGGCCAAGTCGGTGTCGGGCCAAGTGCTGACCGCCGAGAAGATGGACGCCATGAACGCCTTCGGCGTTAAGCCGACCGTGGCGCCGGCGCCGTTCAAGGGCGGCAAGATCGCGGGCGACACCCTGACGCTGGACATTCCAGCCAAGTCGGTCGTGGTCGTCGCGCTGGACTAAGGGCGTGACGCCCATCTGAAAAGAGAGCCGGACGCGACCCAAAAAGGCGCGTCCGGCTTTTCGCGTGTTGGGAGGCTCGCGACATGACCTTGACCCGTCGGTCCACGCTAGCGGCGCTGGGCGCCGCGCCGGCCATGGCCGCCGTACCGGCGCGGGCCGGTGCGGTCTCGCCGCTCCGGCTCTGGTACCGCCAGCCCGCCAAGGCCTGGGTCGAGGCCCTGCCGGTCGGCTCGGGCAGGCTGGGCGCCATGGTCTTCGGCGGCGTCGGCGCCGAGCGGCTACAGCTGAACGAGGACACGCTTTGGGCCGGCGGGCCCTACGAGCCGATCAATCCGGAGGCCGGCGCCGCCTTGCCGGAGATTCGCCGCCTGATCGACACCGGCGACTACGCCAAGGCCGTCCAGCTGGCCGAGGCCAAGTTCGTCGGCGTTCCCAAGCAGCAGATGTCGTACCAGACGATCGGCGACCTGAAGCTGGAGTTTCCCGGCTTGGCCGAACCGACCGGCTATGTCCGCGAGCTTGACCTCGACGGCGCGATCGCCACGACGCATTTCACGGCTGGCGGTGTGGACTACCTGCGCGAAGTGATCGCCAGCGCGCCCGACGGGGTGATCGCCGTGCGTCTGTCGGCCAATCGTCGGGGCGCCATCAGCCTGGATCTAGGCTTCGTCTCGCCGCTGAAGTCCAAGCCGGTCGCGACGGTCGATGGGCGGAGCCTGTTGCTCGCCGGTTCCAACGACAGCCAGCAGGGCATACCCGCCAAGCTCAAGTTCGAATGCCGCGTCGATGTCCGCGCCAAGGGCGGCCAGGTCCGGGGGCAGGGCGAGACCCTCTCAATCCGCGACGCCGACGAGGTGGTGCTGCTGATCGTGGCGGCGACCAGCTACCGTCGCTATGACGATGTCTCCGCTGATCCGACCGCGCTGAACAAGGCTGCTCTGGCCCGCGTGGCGAACAAGCCGTGGGCGAAGATCCTGGCCGATCATCAGGCGGATCATCGCGCCCTGTTCCGCCGCGTCGAGGTCGACTTCGGCCGCACGCGCGCCGAACTCCTGCCGACCGACGAGCGGATCAAGGCCTCGCCGACGACCGACGACCCGTCGCTGGCGGCGCTGTACTACCAGTACGGCCGCTACCTGCTGATCGCCTGTTCGCGTCCGGGCGGCCAAGCGGCGAACCTGCAGGGCGTCTGGAACGACAAGCCTTCCGCGCCGTGGGGAAGCAAGTACACGATCAACATCAACACCGAGATGAACTACTGGCCCGCCGAGCCGACCAGCCTGCCGGAAATGGTCGAACCGCTGGTCGCCCTGGTGAAGGACCTTTCGGAGACCGGCGCGCGGACCGCCAAAGCGATGTACGGCGCGCGCGGCTGGGTGGCGCACCACAACACCGACCTCTGGCGGGCCACCGCGCCCGTGGACGGCGCGCCGTGGGGCGTTTGGCCGACCGGCGGCGCGTGGCTGTGCAAGCACCTGTGGGACCATTACGACTATGGCCGCGACCGCGCCTATCTGGCGCGCGTCTATCCGCTGATGAAGGGCTCGGCGCGGTTCTTCCTCGACACCCTGGTGGTCGATCCGAAGTTCGGCGTGCTGGTGACCAATCCCTCGCTGTCGCCCGAGAACGACCATGGCCACGGCGCCTCGATCGTCGCTGGCCCGACCATGGACCAGGCGATCATCCGCGACCTGTTCGACAACTGCCTGAAAGCCGAGGCCGTCCTGGGCGCCGATCCGGCCTTCGTCGCCGAGTTCAAGGCCGCGCGCGGCAAGCTGGCGCCCTACAAGATCGGCAAGGACGGCCAACTGCAGGAGTGGCAGGAGGATTGGGACGCCGACGCACCCGACATCCATCACCGCCACGTCTCGCATCTCTACGGCCTGTTTCCGTCCGACCAGATCGCGATCGACACGACGCCGAAGCTGGCGGCGGCGGCGAAACAAACATTGGTGACGCGCGGCGACCTCTCGACCGGCTGGGCGATCGCCTGGCGGCTGAACCTGTGGGCGCGGCTAGGCGAGGGCGACCACGCCCACGGCATTCTGCGCCTGCTGCTGGGGCCCGAGCGCACCTATCCAAACATGTTCGACGCCCACCCGCCGTTCCAGATCGATGGCAATTTCGGCGGGGTCTCGGGCATGACCGAGATGATCCTGCAGAGCCGCAACGACCGCATCCATCTTTTGCCCGCGTTGCCGTCTGCCTGGCCCACCGGCCACATCAAGGGGCTGAGGGCGCGGGGCGCGGTCAGCGTCGACGTAAGCTGGAGCGGCGGCAAGCTGGCCGAGGCGGTGCTGAAGGCCAAGGCGGAAGGGCGTCACACCGTGGTGCTTGGCAATTCCAGCCTGACCGTTGGGCTCCGCGAGGGGCAGACGGCGCGCTTGGTCTTTCGCGACGGCGTTCTGACGCGGGCCGCCTAGCGCGCGCATGGATGGCGCGGCGGCCGACTTTTGGCTAAGACCCGCGCCATGCTGCGTATTTCGGAACTGAAGCTGCCGCTGGGCCATCCGCCGGAGGCCATGGCGCCCGCCATCGTCGAGCGCCTGGGGATCAAGGCCGACGATCTGGTGAGCTTCGAGGTCGCCCGCCGCGCCAATGACGCGCGCCGGAAGTCGGCGATCTTGATGGTCTATTCGGTCGACGTCGTGCTGCGTGACGAGGCGGCCGTCCTGCGCCGCTTCGAGGGCGATCACCACGTCCGGGTCACGCCGGACACCAGCTACAGGTTCGTGGCCAAGGCGCCTGAAGGCTTCGACGGTCCGCGTCCCGTGGTCATCGGCGCGGGGCCCTGCGGCCTGTTCGCCGGCCTGATCCTGGCCCAGATGGGCCTGAAGCCGATCATCGTCGACCGCGGCAAGGTCGTGCGCGAGCGGACCAAGGATACCTGGGGTCTCTGGCGGCGCAGCGAGCTGAACCCGGAGTCCAACGTCCAGTTCGGCGAGGGCGGGGCGGGGACCTTCTCGGACGGCAAGCTCTACAGCCAGATCAAGGATCCGCGCTTCCTGGGCCGCAAGGTGCTGACCGAATTCGTCAAGGCCGGCGCCCCGGAAGAGATCCTGACCGAGGCGCATCCGCACATCGGCACCTTCCGCCTCGTGCACATGGTCGAGAACATGCGCGCCCTGATCGAGAGCCTGGGCGGCGAATATCGCTGGCAGCATCGGGTCGAGGACTTCGACATCGAGGTCGGCGAGGACGGCGTCCGGCGGGTCAAGGGCCTGCACATCGCCGGTCACGGCTACCTGCCCGCGCGCCATGTGGTCATGGCCCTCGGCCACAGCTCGCGCGACACCTTCCAGGTGCTGTACGACCGCGGCGTCCACATCGAGGCCAAGCCGTTCTCGATTGGGGTGCGGATCGAGCATCCACAGTCGTGGATCGACCGCGCCCGCTTCGGCGACTGCGCGGGCCACAAGGACCTGGGCGCGGCGGCCTACGCCATCTCGCACCACGCCAAGAACGGCCGCACGGTCTACAGCTTCTGCATGTGCCCAGGCGGCACGGTGGTCGCGGCGACCTCGGAGCCCGGCCGGGTCGTCACCAACGGGATGAGCCAGTATTCGCGCAACGAGCGGAACGCCAATTCTGGCTTCGTCGTCGATATCAATCCCGAGCAGGACTATCCGGGCCATCCGCTGGCCGGCGTCGAGTTCCAGCGCAAGTGGGAGAGCCTGGCGTTCGAGGCGGGCGGCGGGACCTACAAGGCGCCGGGCCAACTGGTCGGCGACTTCCTGGCGGGCCGACCCTCGACTGAATTCGGCGCGGTCACGCCATCCTACAAGCC
>JAYRLX010000166.1:5749-8161 GCA_041905125.1 Caulobacter sp.
CTGACTGATCTGGCGAAATGCCTGCCGCCGTTCGCCATCGAGGCGATGCGCGAGGCGCTGCCGGTCTTTGGTCGTCAGATCCCGGGCTACGACCATCCGGACGTCGTACTGACCGGCGTCGAGACCCGGACGTCCTCGCCGGTGCGGATCACGCGGGGCAAGGACTTCCAGAGCCTGAATACCGCCGGACTCTACCCGGCCGGGGAGGGGGCGGGTTATGCCGGCGGCATCCTCTCGGCCGCTGTGGACGGCATCAAGGTGGCCGAAGCCGTCGCCGCTCAGTATGTGGCCGAGGGCTTGATCCAGGCCGCGTAAGACCATCGTCCCGGAGGCTCGGCGAGCGCTCCGGGGCGACGGCTTGGCCCTTAGGCCGGCTCGCCGACCTGCTGCAGGGTCGGATAGTCGGTGTAGCCGCGCGGCCCGTTCTCGAAGCCGTAGAAGGTGGTCGGATCGGGCGTGTTCAGCGGCGCGCCGGTCTTGAGACGCTCGACCAGGTCCGGATTGGCGATGTAGGCCTTGCCGAAGGCGATGGCGTCGGCCTTGCCGGCTTCGATCGCCGCGTTTGCGCTGGCCAGGTCGAACTTTTCGTTGGCGATGTAGACGCCGCCAAAGGCCTTCTTCAGGTCCGGACCCAGGCTGTCGGCGGCTTCGTACTCGCGGGCCGAGATGAAGCCGATCTTGCGCTCGCCCAGGGCCTTGGCGACATAGCCGAACGTAGCGGCGAGGTTGCTGTCGCCCATCGAGTGGCTGTCGGCGCGCGGCGCCAGGTGCACGCCCACGCGATCCGCGCCCCAGACCGAGATCGCCGCGTCGGCGGCTTCCAACAGCAGGCGGGCGCGGTTCTCGATCGAGCCGCCGTACTGGTCTGTGCGTTGGTTGCTGCCGTCCTGCAGGAATTGGTCGAGCAGGTAGCCGTTGGCGCCGTGCAGCTGCACGCCGTCGAAGCCGGCCGCCTGGGCGTTCTGCGCGCCCTGGCGGAAGGCGTCGACCACGCCGGCGACTTCCTCGGTCGAGAGGGCGCGCGGGGTGGGGTAGTCGCGTTGCGGGCGCAGCAAGCTGACATGACCCTTGGCGGCAATGGCGCTGGGGGCGACGGGCAGTTCGCCGTTCAGCAGCTCGGGATCGGAAATGCGGCCGACGTGCCAGATCTGCATGAAGATGCGGCCGCCCTTGTCGTGCACGGCCTTGGTGACCTGCTTCCAGGCTTCGGTCTGCTCCTTGGACCAGATGCCGGGAACGCCGGCGTAGCCGACGCCTTGCGGCGAGACGGGGACGCCCTCGCTGATCAGCAGGCCGGCGGAAGCGCGCTGGGCGTAGTATTCGGCCATCAGGGCGTTGGGGACGTGGGTCGGGCCGGCGCGCAGCCGGGTCAGCGGCGCCATGACGACGCGGTTGGGCAGGTTGAGATCGCCGACGCGCAGCGGGTCGAACAAATTGGGCATGCGAGACTATCCCTTTGGGCAGGGGCGCCGACCCTCCGTCGGCGTCTGGCTGCTATCTGGTCGTGCTTCCGCCGATCGCAACCGCAACAGGTTCAGATTTATCTGAAAGCGGAGGCGTCAAAATCTGAAAATCTAAACCGGCTTCAGCTCGCCCAGCATCGTCGGGATCAGTTCCGAGACTGTCGGGTGGATATGCACCGCGCGCTGGATCGTCGTGTAAGGCGCCTTGGCGTACATCAAGTCGATCATGCCATGGATCGCCTCGTCGCCGTTCACGCCCAGGATCGCTGCGCCCAGGATCTGCTTGGTCTCTGCGTCGACCACGACCTTCATGAACCCCTGGGTTTCGCCCTTCTCGACCGCGCGGCCGACGCGGGTCATCGGGCGCTGTCCGATCAGCAGCGGGCGGCCCGTGGCGCGGGCCTCGGCCTCGGTCATGCCCACCCGCCCCAGCGGCGGATCGACGAAGAGGCCGTAGCACGAGATCCGGTCGCTGACCTTGCGCGGGTCGTCGTCGAGCAGGTTGGCGGCGACGATCTCGAAGTCATTGTAGGCGGTGTGGGTGAAGGCCCCTTTGCCGTTGCAGTCGCCCATAGCCCAGATGCCCGGGACATTGGTCCGCAACTGGTCGTCGACCACGACATAGCCGCGCTTGTCGGTCTCCACCCCAGCCTTGTCGAGGCCCAGATCGTCGGTGTTCGGTCGCCGGCCCACGGCCAGCAGGACATGCGATCCCGTGACTTGCGGCTCGCCCGCCTTGCAGGTCACGTGTACGCACACGCCCTTGTCGCGCGGCGAGAAGCGGATGCACTCGGCGTTGAGGCGAACCGTGATCCCCTCGGCTTCCCGGATCTCGCGGATCGCGTCGGAGACTTCCGGATCCTCGCGGCCGATCAGGCGCGGCCCCATCTCGACGATCGTCACCTGGCTGCCGAAGCGCCGGAACATCTGGGCGAATTCCAGCCCGATG